>JANNFJ010000242.1:0-3926 GCA_031379725.1 Calothrix sp. OTE_75_metabat_31 | reverse complement strand
CATTAATTTTGATAGGTACGTAGTAGACGTAGGTTGGGTGGAACAAAGTGGAACCCAACTATAAAATGTTGGGTTTCGCTTACGCTACACCCAACCTACAACCCCTCAAAATTAATGACACGAACCAGTAGTCTGTGTCATTAATTCTGATAGGTAGTGCGTTCGCGCAGCGTGCCCGCAGGGCTTACATCTTGCTCGCTTTATATAGTATGCTCGCACTCCCCTGTGACTCCATTTTCGAGTTTGTATAGCCCTACGCTTGCATTCTAGAGCGTATATTTGCACAATCATCATGTTTTTATAATTACTAATTAACTTTTTTCCAGGATGTTTAGTAATAATGTGTTCCTAGTTCAATCAAGCAAATATGCAGGCAATAATACAAAAAAATTATTACTATTCAAAAAATTGCGATGTGTCTTTAAGCGGTCTACAAAGAAAGAGTGCTGGTCACTAAATGATTTATAATTCTGTAAGTTTACCTAAAATAAACCTATTCATAACCTATTCGTAACTTTCCCTCAGTATCTTTCGTAAGATAATCTTAAATAATGACAACCTCAATAAATAAAAATTATATGCTTCCAGTTCTGCAAGTGGGCGACACTGTGCTTACATCAGAACAACTTATACCATTGCTGGCACAATACCAGATTATGCCACAACTGGTAAAAGAGTTGGTCATGGATAAAACGCTCGCAGAAATTAAATGCGGCAAAGAAGAAGAAAAATCAGCTTGCGGACAACTAGCTCAACAATATGAACTAACCTCCGAAGAAAAACGCCTTCTTTGGCTGCAACAAGCTGGCTTGACTTCAGAGCAATTCGATAATATTGCCATTCGTCAATTAAAGCTAGAAAAATTTAAGGTTGAAACTTGGGCTGGCGATTTAGAAGCTTATTTTCGTCAGCGCAAACCCCAGTTAGACCGAGTGGTGTACTCTTTGCTACGCACTAATGATATTGGTATTGCCCAAGAATTATATTTCCGCATCGCTGAAGGAGAGGAGTCTTTTTCACTATTGGCACGCGAATATACCCAAGGTCCGGAAGTTGATACAGATGGGTTAGTAGGGCCTGTGGAATTGCAATCAATACATCCAATGATGGCGAAAATATTATCTAGCGTTCAACCACACCAGTTAGTACCCCCGACCCAAATCGGAGAATGGATATTATTAATTCGCTTAGAAAAATTGCTACCTGCCCAGCTTGATGCACCAATGCGGCAGCGGTTATTAAATGAACGATTTAATACTTGGTTGCAAGAGCAAATGCAGGCGCAAAAATGGCAAATTCTTCAAAGTGAGATGATACCTGCTTAATTTTTTTACTAATTATGACTTATATCAAAAGTGATTTTCAACAATTTGTCGGTACCCTAGAAGGTTTCGACAAATTACCAACAGAATTAGTTACTAAATTATCACAACAAATCCAACCTTGGCGATTTCGGATTGGTCAGAAAATAGTTAGCAAAGAGGCAATTCCTGACCGAGTTGGCATAATTTACGAAGGAAAAGTGCGGCTTTTAGGTTATGACCCACGCAATAATATGCCAACTACTTTAAAATTACTCCAAGCCGGGGATTTTATTGGCGAAATTAGTTTGTTGCGTGACAGTGCCTGCGAGACTGCGATCGCATCCACCGAAGTTATAGTTTTAACTATTGCTGCTAGTGATTTCCTCAACTTACTCGCGTCATTTCCAGCCTTTGCCAAGGCTCGTCAAAATCAAGTTCACATGGCGGAAGTGTTCGATGTTGTGGGGTTACAGCTTGAATCAATGGCTTTGGGCGGTGCTAACCTCAAAGAAATTACCGAACAAGCAGCAACACATGCGACTATTAATTATATTAATCCTGGAAAAATTTATACTAATGAACTTGAAACCGAAAAAATTTGGTTTGTCAGCGGTGGTACAGTAAATAATTACCCTTCCGGTGCGCGTTTAGAATTTAGCGGCTTAATCGAAGTTAAAGGAAAAACCCCGGCACGCTTGATTGGGTTGAGTCCAGAGGATTTATCATTTTTAAATCATCAACCTTTAATAGATGACATTATAAATGAGACAACAGCCCAGGTTGAAGAAGAATTAGATATTCCCTACGCACCCCAAGACCTACCGCAGGTACAGTCGGGTACTGTCAAGAACGAAGGTAAAAAGCAAAAATACCCCTTTGTTCGAGGTAAAGGAGAAATCGATTCTACCTTTGCCTGCTTTCAAATGCTGTGCGACCATTTAAAAATACCACTTCGACGGGAAGTAGTGCGTCGCATTTTAACTGAGCAATATCGACGACAGGAGACTATCTCCTTCCAGGTTTGTGCTTATCTGTCCGAACTAATCGGATTTAAAACTCAATTAATTGATTTACCGACAGCGAGTTTAACAAAGATACCCACCCCGGCACTGATTCGGTATGGTGACAGCTATGCGGTGGTATATGAAGTCAGCGATCGCACTATTGTTTTAGGTCTACCAACCCAGGGGATTCAACGTTGCAAGCCGAGTCAAGTAATTGCCAAGTTGGATGCTGCTACGGATAATTTCCCACCCCAAGTACCAGTATTGCTACTTTCTCCGACCAAGGAAACACCCCAACAGCGTTTCGGTTTAAGTTGGTTTTTACCTTATATATCGCGGCATCGACGAGTATTAATCGAAGTTTTTATTGCTTCCTTTTTTGTCCAGTTGGCAGCTTTAGCAAACCCGTTGGTAGTTCAGTTAATTATTGATAAAGTCATTGTCCAAAATAGCATTAGTACCCTAAATATATTAGGGTGTTTGCTACTAGCGGTTGGATTATTTGAAGCAGTTATTACCACATTACGAACCTACTTATTTGTCGATACAACTAACCGGATTGACATGGGGTTAGGTTCAGAAATAATCGACCACTTATTACGGCTACCATTACGTTATTTTGAACGTCGTCCAGTCGGTGAATTGTCAACCCGTATCAACGAGCTAGAAAACATTCGCCAATTCCTTACAGGTACAGCATTAACAGTCGGATTAGATGCCATATTCTCAGTGGTTTATATCATTGTCATGCTGTTTTATAGCTGGCAACTAACCCTAGTTGGATTAGGAACTATTCCGGTATTTATTATCCTCACTATTATTGCATCACCTCTGATTCGCAAACAATTGCGTGCCAAAGCCGAACGAAACGCCGAAACTCAATCTTATTTAGTTGAGGTGATGTCGGGAATTCAAACAGTCAAAGCCCAAAATATTGAGTTACAATCGCGTTTCACTTGGCAAGAAAAATATGGACGCTTTGTAGGAGCAGGTTTTAAAACTGTTATTACTTCCACACTTGCTAATTCTACCAGTCAATTTCTCAATCAACTCAGCAGTTTATTAGTGTTGTGGTTTGGTGCTTATCTAGTCCTCAAAGGAGAATTGACTTTAGGAGAATTAATCGCATTTCGGATTATTTCTGGTTATGTTACCAGCCCCATATTACGATTAGCTCAATTGTGGCAAAATTTCCAAGAAACTGGGTTATCGCTAGAACGACTTAGTGATATTGTTGATACTCCCCAAGAAGGAGAAGTAGACCGTAATAATATTTCCTTACCTGCTGTGGAAGGGGGTATCAAATACGAAAATGTTTCCTTCCGCTTTGCAAACAGCGGACCTCTCCAGGTCAGTAACGTTAATCTTGATATTCCTGCTGGTAAATTTGTGGGAATTGTCGGACAAAGCGGTTCTGGAAAAAGTACCTTAATGAAGTTATTGCTGAGGCTTTACGAACTAGAGTCTGGCAGAATTTTGGTTGATAACTACGATATTGCCAAAGTCGAACTTTATTCACTAAGACGGCAATTGGGTGTAGTTCCCCAAGAGAGTTTATTATTTGATGGCACTGTTCAAGATAACATTGCTCTGACAAACCCTGATGCGACTACAGAAG
>JANNFJ010001168.1:0-2429 GCA_031379725.1 Calothrix sp. OTE_75_metabat_31 | reverse complement strand
TGCCAGATAAATTCTCCTTTTACTTTGACTAATTTGACGTATGAATCATTTACCTCTCCGGCAATTTTAGGACTCCAGTATTCGTCAAATTGATTGAACTTGTTGATAAGACTAACTTTTTCCATGACTTACCTCCTAGATAGCTTTGAGTAATTATAAACTGTGTTAATGTTAACAAATCACGAAATCAAGATGTCGCCTTACTACTTGCACGCTTACTGTTCACACCAATACTCATAACCACAAAATCTGAAACTTACCCTAGAATATTTCAGGTCAAGTCAAGGTACAGCAAAAAGTTGATTTTTGTGATAAGAACACACTCTTATACATTCTAGTTTTTATTTTAAAGGTGCGCTTTCTTTTCCTCTCTGTCCAAATAGCATTGTAATATTCATCCTGCGATCTTGGAAATTATCGCGGAAGTGAAATGGGTCGGATCTATGAAACAAATTAGAATGGAAAAGTACTGCACGGTTACAACGATAGGGTATAGTGAGTGACTTCGAGTCAGCAAGATACTCATTAATTCTTTCTTGAATAGCAGGGTCGTCCTTATATGTATTAAAAGTTAGCCAATCCCAATCAAAAGGTTGCTCTTTATCGTACATAACCAAACCACCCTTACCTTCTGAGTCGAGATTAGCAAAGGTAGGTGTAATCCAGAAATTGAGAGTAACAGAACCATCTCCAGTATGTGTTTTAACCCCACTTCCTTTACTACCGTAACGGTATATCCACATATTATTTAAAGGTAATCCATGCAACACACGAGGCAAACGTTGTTTAAGTTCAGTAATAAATTGATAGATAAGGCTACAGTTAAACCCCTCAGTCATGTACGAGCCGACAAATCCAGCTTCGCTGTGTCGGAAGAAAATTGTAGATTCAAGGCAAAATTGATGCAGATTAGCCAGCGCTTCTTGAGTTAAAAGGTCATCAAAATAAACCATCGAAGCTTTAAGATATTGTTCTTCAATCGCTTGGTAATCTAATCCTTCATTGATACTAATTCTTTGAAGACAAGGTGCGTCTTTGTAGTAAATTACTTTATCGTAGTAAAGAGCAAATTGTTCAGCTTGGTGTTTGGTTAGTGGAGTATAAGGAGTACGGTCAACGATTGTATCTAATTCCTGTGCGAACAATTGGTAACGAACTACTAATTCTTGAAAAGAAGTGTCTATTTTACCGCTCGATATTAAGTGGCTCAGTTGATCGATGCGATCGCGCAATTTAAACGGTGATGCATATAAGTCATTAGCCTCAACGGATTCATCAATCAAGCTATTAAAGTAATTACGTTTTGAATCAGAAATACCATATTTAGACCAGAAAATTTTGTGGAAAATAGCCTGTGCCTTGTCATACCATTCTTTACCAAGAAAACAAATTCCCAGGTTATTCTCAGCTTCATAATAGTTGCTTTTGAGAGCAATTGCACGTTCATAATTTTCAATAGCATCATCAAGTTTGCCTAAATTCAATAAGACATTCCCAATGTTTTTATGTGCTTCTGGATAATTTGGATTGAGTTTCAGTGCCTGATTATATGCAGTGATAGCAGCATCAATATTCTTTTGATTGTATAGAGCATTACCAAGGTTGTTGTAGGCTTCTGGATAGTTGGGATTGAGTGCAAGTGCTTCTTCATATGCAGCAATTGCATCCTCAAGTTTGTCTAAATTAAATAGGGCATTCCCCAAATTGTTATATGCTTCGGGGTATTCAGGTTGGAGAATCAAAGCATTGGCATATGCTGCAACTGCTTCTTCTAAATTTCCTAGTGATTGCAATACATTCCCTAAATTATTGTAGAATTTACGTTTATTTGGATTGGACTTAATTGCTTTAAGAATTAGTTCGTAAGCTTGAGGATATTTTTCATTCTGGTATGCTATCACACCTAAGAGATGCAATGCATCTTCATTGTTCGGCTCCAATGAAAGAATTTCGTTATATGTTTGCTCTGCTTGAGCTAAATTTCCTATTTGATGGTAGCTAACACCTAACTGTAGGTTTTCTTGTAAAGTTTTCATAGTAAATCAATGCCTATTGTAGATTGTAAATAAATAAAAATCGACTCTGTGCAACCAACTTACAAATAAATAGATAGATAAGTTTTTGTTTCTCAACAGAGTCGATATCTCAGCATAAAAATATTCAACAACGTTCAATCAGGAATCTATGATTGAACTGCGAACATCCGTAAATACTTAGCAAAGCTTAATAATTACAAGCCGATGCTTATGGAGTTGTTTAAAGTGCCGTTTAGCGCTTTAGGAACTGCGGATTTATAGACGCTCTTTTGTTGGACTCCATTTTGTTGGACTCCATTTTGTTGGACTCCATTTTGCTGAGTTCCATTTCGTTGGACTCCATTTTGCTGGACTCCATTTTGCTGGACTCCATTTTGCTGGACTCCATTTTGC
>JANNFJ010000197.1:0-2768 GCA_031379725.1 Calothrix sp. OTE_75_metabat_31 | reverse complement strand
TCTGTGGTTTATTATTCCGTGGACTTTGCGTAAGTCCTAAATATTAATAAGCGTAGGCATCCTGCCTACGCTACATGATTAAACTCGGTTGCAAGGAAGACTGATTGCTAACTGCTTTCAAAGCAGCTTCTCCGAGAATTTTGTGCGTTGCGGTGGTGGGGTGAATACCATCCCAAAATAGAAACTTGTCGGGATTATCGCAAGTTGGGTTATTGTTGTATAAACAAGCACTAGTTACGTTCGTAAACCCATATTTCCCAGGACTAGAAATTGCATCTCGGTACAATAAGTTAACATCAACTTCTGCAATTTCAACTGAATCAAACTTTTGACGCAACCCAACTAGTGCTTTATCCAAACCCTGATTATGACCATTAGTTAGAGTGCTAAGAACTTGAGAACTGGGATTATCTCGTGTTGCTGGGAGATTACCTAAATCTGGGAGATTAGCAACCAAGATTTTTTTTGCTCCTGAAGAAGCTAATAAATCAATCGAAACGGAAATATTCTTCACTGGTATTGCCGAATCTGCTGCACCATATATATAGTCATTGGCACCAGACCAGATTACATAAAGTGCATTTTGATTGATATCTTGCCCAGATTTAGTAAAATTCTCGACTTGCGACAACAAACCAGGAATTCCATTATTACTAATCCTTCCTGTCATCGCACCCCCATAGGCAAAATTACTATTCTGCTTTGGGTTTAATGCTAGCTTATCGGAAAGATACTCTACCCAAACTCGACCATTTGAGTAACGTCCTTGAAAGTATGCTGGGTTTGGTGGGTAAACTCCTCCGGTACTGCGAAATACATTTCCTACATCCGAGAGACTATCACCAAATACGTAGATTTGATTGATTCGCTGTGAACTTTGTACTGACGTTGCAACTACCATAATTAAAGTAAAAAGTGCAATTACTGCTGATAAAATATGTTTGTTTTTCACGGTTTTAGTGATTTTGATTGAACTTAAACTGTCGGTAATTTGACTCTGATTGGCAATTTCAGAGTTAGGGTTTTAAGAAGTTGTTTGAAAAGTATTTCGCTGTGACTTTAGGCACTTTTAGATTCCCCCTAACCCCCCTTAAAAAGGGGGGAACCGGAGTCAAAGTCCCCCTTTTTAAGGGGAGCCAAATGAAAGTGCGGGGGTTCCCCCCCGTTAAGCAATGTGGCGTGGATTTAGGGGGATCTAGAACGTTTTGCTACCAAGAAGAGGACTTTTCAAACATCCTCTAAAATGCAAATCTGATAATGTTAAAATCAAGCAATACTAATTACAGTTGTGCGTTTGAAACTTTTTTATGATTGTCCAACGTGGAATTACAATATCCCTTCGTTTGATTCAAGGATAGATTTTAATATATGGAGGTTTTAGATAGTCCAGGGGGATTATTCCCAATAACTTTTACGGAACCGGGTTTTTTATTTCTCCTATCCCTTGCAGTATTGGGGTGGGTTTGTCTAGTTATTTTTTTGTTGTTATATTTCTTAATGTAGCGAAGTAAGGCAGTATAAAAGGTGATAATAACCGTACTAGGAGGGGAGGGTTACACTAATTAACTATAGGTCATTACTTAAGTCATACATAGAACTCATATTTGATTTGATTTATGCTTATAAAGTTAGGTATCGTAAGGTGTGTTAGACGCAAGTCGTAACGCACCCTACGTATCTTTAAGCGCAAAGCGCAGGCTACGCCAACAAAAATCAAATGGTAGTCCTATATGTATCAATACGGTTGGTATAAAGACTTGTAGAAACGTTACATGTAATGTAACGTTTCTACAAGCCTTTCGAGAAAATTCATTATCTTAATACTAAGCGTATTGATGTATGTATACTAATTATTTCATAATTGAGATAATTGATGACATTCTATAGTGGTAACTTGTACTATGTCTCAAGAATGATAAAATAAAGTATTTTAAACTTACTAATAAATTTATGAGAAAAGTTGAGGTTGTTCCCCACAACCCATGTTGGCAACAGCAATTTGAATATGAATCTAAGCTTGTTGCAACTGTCTTTGGTAATAACTTTACTGCTATTCACCATATTGGCAGTACTTCAATACCTAATATCCATGCTAAACCCATCATTGATATGCTTGTAGAAGTTATAGATATTGAGGAAGTTGATAAATGTAATACTCAAATGGTTGGATTGGGATATGAAGCAATGGGAGAATTTGGTATCTCAGGAAGACGCTTCTTTCGCAAAAAAATCAATGATATCCGCACGCATCACGTACATGCTTTTCAACAAGCTTCATCCGATGTTGCGCGACATCTAGATTTTCGAGATTACATGAAAGCTCATCCTGAAGATGCAAAGCAATACAGCCAGTTAAAGCGGGAACTTGCGAAGCAGTTTCCCCATGATATTGAAAGTTATATGGATGGGAAAGATGGTTTTATCAAAGAGATGCAAATTAAAGCTAATAACTGGAAAAAATCGCTCGGTTGATTTAAAATCGAATGTTTGACATCTTACGCATCGTAAGGTTTTAGGCGATCGCTAGCCCATTATTACGGCTCCAAGTTTGAACCGTGACTGAGCGTACGATCGCTTTGACACGAGCGAAAATACATCAAACTAATTTCTACTTTCCATGAACGCTTGAGGAGGCAGATTAGTAGTAAAGTTAAATTTGTTGTAGTTTCGATACAGTTTTTTCGCAAATGATATTACCGGTATTTAATACTGTTTTTGGTTCAAACACAAGTAAATGAGCTTCCTCTAAAGCGATAGGCATGTGTTCA
>JANNFJ010000174.1:0-2044 GCA_031379725.1 Calothrix sp. OTE_75_metabat_31 | reverse complement strand
AGATGCATTAACCCAAGTTGGGGGGTAATTGCTTCTATGCTGGGTGCTGTTAACGACTGCTGACGCTCTCCCAAAACATAAATTGCAGCTAGGGGCAATGGTTGACTGTGAAAACGCCAAGACGATGTATTATTTTGATTTAACTCAACAAAATGCTTATCAGTTTGTCTAAATACCTGTGATAACTCTACTTCTGAACCGTAAACCGCATTAACAGCCGACTTCCACAACCGCAGACGGGGATAACCAGGTTGAACGTTGATGGTTTCGCTACAGTCATCAAGAACAGCGACGTCATCAGCTAAAATTGGATAGCCGCGTTTTGCTAGTGCTGCTGCGGTAGTTGACTTACCTGCACCCTTAGCGCCGATAATAGCGATCGCATACTCACCCACTTTAATAACGCTACTATGCAGACAAATTTTTCCCTGTAACCGCAAAGCTGTACCCATAATGCAACCAATTAAAATTGCAGTTACTTCAGCGAGTGGTAAATTTGCCCAATTTATCCAGATTTGCTTGCCATTGGGAGCAATTTCGACATCTAATATTTCGTTGCTACCACCAAGAGACAGACAATAGTAAATACCATCAGCTTTTTGTTGTGTGTACCAACTGCTGGGATGGTGATTATTTTCCTCTTTACTATCTTGACGCAATAATTCGCATTCTGTGATGCTAACTTCAACGTCTGCCGTTGTTGTGGATGTTGTAGAAGCGGGAATTAAAATTGGTAGTGGTTGGTTGCTACGTAGGGTGATACCGTAGATTTGGTAGTAGGATGTTTTGGTTAGTTGCTGCATTATAGGGAATATATTTGTTTCTTGTTTCAACAGCGATTTGCACAAATGCGATAACCTATAGTAAAGCATTTTACAGGTTGTCACGGCATGGAAATTACAAGAGTATCTAACCTTGGAGAAGTGGAAATTCCTCAAGCGATGCGGGAAGCTTATGGCTGGGAAGCTGGTCAGGAATTGATATTGATTGATACTGGTGATGGAATTCTTCTTAAACCGAAAAAGCCTTTTGCTAAAACTACTTTAAATGATGTTGCGGGTTGTTTGAAATATCAAGGTGAAGCTAAAACCATAGAGGATATGGATGATGCTATTTGTTTATGTGGTAATCGCCTAAAATGCTGAGAATATAGTGTCAGCCTTAGAATTCGGCGATGGGAATGCTGCACTCGTTGTTGTACTCGCTATCTCCCTGAACTGTACCTGTTATGGAGCATGTCAAATTAACTCAAGAGGACGAAGATTTTATGAAAACGATGGAACAAATCGATGCTTGGTATGAGGCTGAAATTAACAAAGCTAGGTTAGAAGGTAAACTAGAGGGCAAAATAGAGGGCAAATTAGAAGGTGAATTTCTTGGTAAGCTAAAGTCGGCAAGTACTATAATTCGAGCTAAGTTTGGGGCTGAGGTTCTCACTCCACAGATAGCTAGTCAACTCGAACAGTTAAACGAGCAACAACTTGATAATTTTATATTACTCATTTTTAATTGGCAACAACCTCTTGAGATGGAAGAATGGCTCTGTGGGATCGAAAAAGTTTGAATGCTAACCCCTGTGGTTAAATCCTTCATAGAACATTATTATCGGTGAATTCCTATTCTTTGGAAGTCCCTAAGCAATTACTAGCAATGAAGAATAGTGGTGCGAAAAATGCTGTCTTGCCATTCTATTTCCTTGCCGTCAATGCCAAAAGATTGGTAGCCCAAGGGTTCTAAAATTGATCGAGTGCCGTCTAGTTCCCATTGGCTATGAAAGCTCATTACAATAGTTGGGCGATGAGTTGCAATGGTTTTAGAAGCACCAGATAAAGCTTTTGCACCATGTCCTTCTACATCAACCTTAATAAATTGAGCAGGCTGAACCTCGCCACTTTCTACTAATTTATCTAATACTATTGTATTTACTGTTACTTTTATAGTATTATTACCTGGATTTTCATCTTCGTATGCAAGATGAGATGTGGGAGTTCCAGCACCTTGACTAAGAATGAGACTCGATGAACCTTCAAATTCGCTAACTGCG
>JANNFJ010001161.1:0-6223 GCA_031379725.1 Calothrix sp. OTE_75_metabat_31 | reverse complement strand
ATTTTTGGGAGCACATTATCTAAAAATATAAACGGTCTCACATATAATTTGTCTGATCTAATTGCAATAATTATTTATGTCGGATTAATAATAATGGGTAAAAGAATAAAAGATAAAATGTAAGGCTCAAAAATCATGGTGTTTGGAACGATGATATTAACCAACATAGGTAAACATTATGTGGATTAAATGGATTGCAATTATTGGTGTTTTAATTATAGTCTGCCTTAGAATTGTTGCTATTTATGGTAACTATCGGTGGCAGTCAGATACTGATAAATTACGTGCAAAATTAATAAATGGACAACAGACAATTAAGCCCCAAAACTACGATCAAAAAGAAATTGAAGGCTTGCCTGCCCCTGTACAGCAATTTTTTCGGACGGTACTCAAAGATGGACAAGCGATCGTGGCTGCGGTCAATCTCTCTCAGACAGGAAAGTTTAATATGAGTGAAACCCAAGCCAAGTGGAGTCCATTTACCGCAACCCAATTTGTGATTACTCAACGTCTAGGTTTTGATTGGGATGCACGTATTCAGATGGCTCCAGGACTAAATGCATTTATCCATGATACATATCTATTAGGAGAAGGCAATTTGCACGTCTCATTGCTTGGTCTTGTTACGCTTGCAAAAATGCACGGTACACCTGAATTAGCCCAAGGTGAACTGCTACGGTTCTTTGCTGAAGCAGCTTGGTATCCCACAGCCCTATTACCCAGTCAAGGCGTGCTATGGGAAGCAATCAATGACAACTCCGCCCGTGCTACTTTGACCGATGGGGCAATTACTGTTTCCCTTGTATTTAGCTTTAATCCTGAAGGAACGATTGCAACTTTTCGATCTGAGGCTCGTTATCGAATGGATGGTGACAAACTGACTGCTATGCCTTGGAGCGGAAGATTTTGGGGATATGCAGTTCGCAATGGGATGCTTATTCCCTTAGAAGGTGAAGTGGGATGGGAGCATCCAGAAGGTACTCGGCTCTATTGGAAAGGGCAGATTACAGATATTGACTATACTAAAAACGGCTAGAAAGCTAACTTTTTAGTATTAAACAGTCAATATCTTAAGCCTCTCTCCCAGTGGGGGAGAGGTTTGGAGAGGGTTTCTATATTAATTACCTGGAGGCGATCGCTTAAAGCTGCAGCTTGCCAACCCGCAAAGCTCGCGGGATAACCCTGCACATTCTCATAGCCCAACAGGTGCAGGGTCATTACCCCCATTGCTGATCGATAATCGGAGGAGCAGTACAGCACCACAAGACGATCATGCGGAATTTGGTCCAGATTGCGCCCCAACCTGCAAATATAATTCAATTCAATGGACGGATCGAAGGTTGCGAAACCGATGTCAGCACCAAAGTAGGGCAAACGTACCTAAATCCTAAACACTTTACCCAGCAAGGCTTCCAACTTTTATTCACAAAACTAAATAATTGGCAAAACCTTTGTCCAGTAAGCATTCCAAAAATAAGGTGCGTTTGCACTAGGTGACTAAAAATACCGAACCAACAATTTGCCCAATTATTCAAAGAGATTAATTCAATTTTGAAGGTACGTCCATAACTGCAATTTCCTAGATACCTAGTTTTGATAAATTTGTAATAAGCTATTTTTATCCTCCCTTTCGATAGCCTAACATCTGACGGTAAGCTAAATAAAGTACTAGCGGTGGCAAAATAATCCACTGAAGAACAGCTAACCAACTCATACCAAGAACAGGTACAGCTAATACCGGAACGCCATAGGTTTTAGTGACATTTACTCGGTATGTTTCTACTACTAAGGTGATGACTAAACCCACACCAGTAAAAAGTAAAGTAAATTTGGGGGTTGAGTTAATTACCCAATAACGAGAACGAGCAAACACACTTACAACCCAAGCACTAATAAGAGTAATAACACCATCGCCAAATGAACAGTGAGTTAGGTCTTTAATTTTATCTGACAAAGTAGGTTGTCTATAAAATTCGTAATAAGGTGCTTGCCAAACTTCATAAACAAAGTTAAGGAGAAAAGCAAATAGAAATAAGTTTACTTCCGGTGCAGCTAAGAACCTAATTATCCAAGAATTTAATGACTTATTTTTCATAGTTATTAGCTTAATTGTTTCGAGGTTTTGCCCGCATCCTGGGATTCAAAAACAGTATTTTTGTCGTTGACTGCATAAAAAATCTGCGGATTTCTGGGGGTGATCGCTAACTTCAATATTACCCTGTCATTACCCCGTCGGTTCCAGTTCCCAAAGATTCCCAATTCTTGCCGCCATCTAAGCTACGGTACATACCAGGGGCTAACTTCAAGAAACGATATCCATACATTACGGTTGTGTCTCCCTTTTTATGCAAAGTTAAAGGTACAAATGGAGCATCTTGAGTCTTAGGTATTAAATTCCAGTCATTGCCATCATTGCTACTTTCGTATAAACCCGCACCTATACTTGCAAACACATGGTCAGGATTTTGTGGATCAACAGCGAGGTCAAAAGGAGTATCACCTAAGCCATTCATCAGAGATTTAATCCATGTTTTACCACTATCTTTTGTAGTATGCAGCCCTTGCGCTCCAGAACCAGGATATCCATAGAAAATATTCGGGTCACTTGGAGATATTGCCAAAGCATGAAAGTCTACCCCAGGCATGGAAATTTGTGAGTATTATGGAAAAGCGCCGAATTGATCGTATAGAAATGAAATTAGGATGAAATATTTTTAATATCAACTATTTAAAACGTTATGCATATAAAAATGAAATTAGGATGAAATTATTATCATCATTAGTAAGAAATCTTTTCCCTATCATTAGATAGACGTAACCGTATTTGCAACCTCTTAAGGTGTAACCAAGGTAGCGGAAATGCTGCTTTTTAACCGAACTTACTATTTAAGGAGTTGCGTCATGACCACAACTAAAAGTCGCCAGTCCCAGCTTGAAACTTGCATTCAGAATTGTCTTGATTGTTTGCGTGATTGCGAAATGTGTGCCGATGCCTGCTTGAGTAGCGACATGGTACAGATGATGGCTCAATGTATTAAGCTGTGCCGAGACTGCGCTGATACTTGTTCTCTTTGCGCTCGTTTCATGTCTCGCAATTCGGCACTTCATGCTCACATGTGCGGCATCTGCGCCGAAGCTTGCTCTAGCTGTGCTACTGAGTGTGAGAAACATAACAGCGACCACTGCAAGCGCTGTGCCCAATCTTGTCGCCGCTGCGCTGAATCTTGTCGCCAGATGGCTACAGCAATGGCATAGGCTTGTAAGAGCGCGAAGTATTCACGGTTCTACAAAACTAACTAAAGTACAGAAGTTCCTCTTGACTGAACAACGCTGTATGATTCCCTAAAAGACGTAAAGTTATAAGTGTCTAGGGGGTGAAAGTAATGAGTGCAAATCTAATTGAATAACTGTGCCTTTTGTCAAAAACTTTCGTACATTCATATGGACAAAGACATGCATTATGGTTGGTTTTGCTCTTAGTAATCATGGGAACTACTTGTTTTGACTTGTTTTGTATGTTGGATATCGTGCTTGAGGTTAAAGTTTATGGGGGGAAGCTTCCCCCCACAGACTTTATAAAAAGTCATCGTCTAGGAAATTTAAATATTATAAAAGCGAGGATAACAAATTTACTGTTCTTGTCGTGAAAAGTAAAAGTATGAGCGGCTAAAAAAAATTCAAACATCCTCTAATGGAATTAGAAAATCAAAGAACGAGGTTCTCATCGAAAATTAACTTGATATTTAAAATCAATAAAAATTATATATTTAAAAAACAAATTGTAATTTATTTAAATTTATTACGTTGTTCGAGCAGTCGGTGGCGTTTTACTGGTTGGAACTGGCTTACTGCTGGGTTGGATGAAGAAACATCAGTATCGACATCCAGGTAGAACATTACCCTAAAAAAAGCTATGCATACAGAAATGAAATTAGGATGAAATCTTTGTACGTCATTAGGAAGAAATATTTTCCATCTCATTAGATAGACGTAATCGGATTTGCAACCTCTTAAGGTATAACCAAGGTAGTACAAATGGTGCAACAAACCGAACTTACTATTTCAAGAGTTGCTTGACGAACACAACTACAAGTCTCCAGCCCCAGCTTGAAACTTGCATTCAGAATTATCTTGATTGTTTACGTGATTGCGTGCAGATGTATCGATAACGGAATTAGCAAATCAAATAATAAGATTTGAGCGCGAAAACTAACTTTATATTTAAAATAATAAAAGTTATATATATTTACAAACAAATTGTAGAGGATATTTTAAAAGTTGAAGCAGGTCAAAAATCATGTAAGTCATCGAGCCATTATACGTATCATCGCAAAATAAATAATAGAGGTAGATATATGAATATTAAAACACTGATTTATGGTTTCGTCGGGCTTTTAACTAGTAGTACTATTGCCGGCTTATTAGTTACAAGTAGTACACAAGCTCAAACTCCAAATTCAGAAGACAATTCTCATCACCCATCCAGTCAAACTACCCCCAATCAACAAGGAATGATGGGTCAGGTCGATCAGCATTTCATCACAATGATGATTCCTCACCACGAACAAGCAGTGCAGATGGCAGATTTAGCTTTAACCCGTGCGAAGCATCCTGAAATCAAACAACTCGCTCAAGCCATTAAAAAAGACCAAGTTGGCGAAATTCAACAAATGCGAACTTGGTACAAGGCATGGTACGGCAAAGAAGTTCCTGCTATGGCAATGAATCGTCAGCAAATGATGAGAATGCATCAAAGTACGATCGGTCAAGGTAGCAACCAAGGGATGATGCAAATGTCTATGAACCATGACATGAAAGGCATGGAAGTAGATTTAGAAGCCCTGAAAAATGCCACCGATTTTGACAAGGAATTTATTCGTCAGATGATTCCTCATCACCAAATGGCAGTAAAGATGGGGCAGATGATTTTTAGCAAAACTACCAAACCAGAAATTCGCAAATTAGCTCAGTCCATCATTAAAACTCAAACCGCACAAATCAGTCAGATGCAACAATGGGATCAAGCTTGGTATAAGTCTACTCCGAGACAAAGCTAAATGTAAGTAATGGGTCGCTAATAGGAATTGTTGCAATTGCAGATATATTGAAGCCCGAAGCTATTGTTGCAGTTGCTGCTTTGAGTAAATAGAAAGTAGTCTTAGTTACTAAGTATAACTAGCGCATAGCTCAGGCGATCGCTCATTACACAAGCAAATTCGACTATTAAAATTTAGTTGAAAGGAGAAAAGAATGAGTGTTTTATTTAATTAAGTTTTGTGTCGTAGTCAATCAACTCAATCAGAAACTCAAACAACACCTCGTCATAGTAAAGGAAAAGGACTTCTACAAGGAAAGGGGCAAATGGAAGTTTTATTAATAGGTCTAGTACGATTCCGTACCGAGATTATATCTAGTCGCAGCCAAGGATGAGACACATTTCAATCGGGCAATCTATGATGATGAGGGCTACTTGCCTTTGCTGCTCAAATACTTTACTCCGTCACGCACGCGATAGAGAAGTTTACTGGCGTTGCAGTCATTGCTATCAAGAAATGCCTGCTCAAAACGTTATAAATAACGAAGTTTCCATTCCTCTTACACGGTTTTCTGTTTTAGCAGGGAGCCTAGCTTCATCATCTGTAAATCTTCCAGTCAGTGTATCTGGGCAAACCAGGAGGATTCATTTGTGAACCACGATCACCATCAACATGGACAGACCCAACCCGCTTCTAAATCCGGTGGGCATCAAGAACACGAACCGCAACCTCAAAGGAATCAGACTAGCCTTAACCAACACGCTGGACACGAGCAACATGCAGGTCATGCTGGACACGATAAACATGCTGGACATACCCCAGAGATTTTCAAACGACGCTTCTTTGTTTGTCTCCTACTAACGCTGCCCATTCTCTATTTTTCGCCAATCTTTCAAACTTGGTTGAATTATCAAGCCATCCAGTTTCCAGGCGCGAAGTGGGTGATTCCCATTTTCGCGACGATTATTTATTTCTATGGTGGCTGGGTTTTTCTGAAGGGAGCCTACTATGAACTCCGCGGTAAAATTGGCATGATGACTCTGGTGGCTCTAGCCATCACCGTGGCGTTTGTGTACAGTGTGGCGGTGACTTTAGGCTTGAAAGGAGATTCTTTCTACTGGGAACTGGCAACCCTGGTTGATATCATGTTGCTCGGTCACTGGATGGAAATGGCTTCTGTGCAGGGA
>JANNFJ010000114.1:0-5653 GCA_031379725.1 Calothrix sp. OTE_75_metabat_31 | reverse complement strand
CCCCCCCCCCCCCAACCCCACTAAACATAGCCCGACCCACACCCTCGACACCCCCCCAACCCCACCCCCGCGGCCCAAGGGACCAGGAGCGCGGGGGAGAGTGGGAATACAAATTATTTTAATTTGTAGTGATAATATTCAAAGCTATGTTAACTCATACTTTTTGGATAGGCTTTTTCTTGTTTTTGGTACCTACTCCCCACTCCCTCATAAAAAAAATCTAAGCAACCCTAAAGTTGCTCAGATTAATTGGTGCTGTTCTGTGTCATATATAAATACACCTCAAATCATAAGGATTACGCCAGAATCCCAAAAAAATATTAAACAAAATTATACAGAATAAAATTAATTGACATTCCCCTGATGGCGAAATAATATAGGAGATTGTCTGTCTCATTCCTGCTCGGAACAGGTGGACATTTTACAAAAGCTGGTAGGAAGATACGAACCAGCTACCTGTACGGCAACCTTTAAGGACAATTTCATGACTTACGCAATTATTGAAACTGGTGGCAAGCAGATGCGTGTCGAACCAGGTCGTTTTTACGATATTGAACTGCTACATGTTGAACCTAACGAAGCTGTGACGATTGACGCTGTGTTTTTTGTAGAACACAACGGTGTATTTTCGATTTGACAACCCCTAGTTTACGGGGCAATAGTCGAAGGGACTATCGTGCGACATTTCCGCGATCGCAAAGTCCTGGTTTACAAAATGAAGCCGAAGAAGAAAACCCGTAAAAAGCGCGGTCACCGTCAAGAAGTTACCCGATTAATGATAAATTCAATTAGCATGAATGGGTCGGTGCTAGCTTCTGCATCAACTGCAATAGTTGATGAACCTGTTGCAGCTACTGAAGAGGTTGAAGCAACTGCACAATAATATAAGATTCAATACGTAGAAATATACAGAGGATATCATGGCACATAAGAAAGGTACTGGTAGTACACGTAACGGTCGTGACTCAAATGCCCAGCGGTTAGGTGTTAAACGTTATGGTGGTGAAGTTGTTCGTGCCGGGAATATTCTCGTCCGTCAACGTGGTACTAAGGTTCACCCTGGTAATAATGTCGGTATTGGCAAAGACGATACTTTGTTTGCTTTGATTGATGGTGTTGTTACCTTTGAACGTAAAGGTAAAAGCCGCAAGAAATTAAGCGTTTATGCTACTCCTGTTGAAGCTGTGGCTGAAGTTGAAGTTGAAGTTCCTGTAGCTGCTTAAGTTAGATTACAATTTCTTGCTTTTTAAATGTATTCAGGGTATGGCAAATAGTCATACCCTTTTTCATGCTGAACCCAATCGTTATTTTTAAACGTTTTCAAACACCACATCTTCATATAACGCCTCAATTGTACCTTCAAAGCCAATACTTTTAAGTTCAAATGATTGCTGTTCTGTAGTATAGGTTTGTAATATCCAAAGTCCTTGGGTACTACGTCGAAAGCATTCTACACGTTGGCGTTTAGTGTTAATTAGAACATATTCCTGGAGCGTTTCTACTAGCTGATAGTCGGCAAACTTATCTCCTCTATCAAAGCTTTCTGTCGATTCTGATAAAACTTCGACGATTAAGCAGTAAAACTTTTTAGACCCTGAAGTTTCTCTATCGCGTTCGTCGCATGTCACCATGACATCGGGGTAATAATAACGATTTGCTTTTTCGATTTGCGCTTTCATGTCGGATATGTAGACTCGGCAACCAGAACCTCTAACATGGCTACGAACAAGCGCAAACAAGTTTCCAGCAACGGTAACATGAGGGTCAAGTGCCCCTGTCATTGCGTAGATTTCCCCGTCGATATACTCGTGTTTGATATCGCTTTTTTCCTCCATTTGGAGGTATTCTTCCGGGGTAAGGTAATTAGGTTGAGGTGAAGCGACCATTTTTCTTGTTTATTTTTTAGTTGTTATTTCTAAATGTTCTCAAATACCACATCTTCGTATAACGCCTCAATTGTACCTTCAAACCCAATACTTTTAAGTTCAAATGATTGTTGTTCTGTAGTATAGGTTTGTAATATCCAAAGTCCTTGGGTACTGCGTCGAAAGCATTCTACCCGTTGGCGCTTAGTGTTAATTAGAACATATTCTTGGAGTGTTTCTAATAGCTGGTAATCTGCAAATTTATCACCTCTATCAAAGCTTTCTGTCGATTCCGATAAAACTTCGACGATTAAGCATGGAAAACTTTTATACCTAGAATTTTCTTGATCGCGTTCGTCGCATGTCACCATAACATCAGGGTAATAATAACGATTTGCTTTTTCGATTTGCGCTTTCATGTCGGATATGTAGATTCGGCAACCAGAACCTCTAACATGGCTGCGTAAAGATGAAGCAAGATTTAAGGCAACGGTAACATGAGGGTCAAGTGCCCCTGCCATTGCGTAAATTTCCCCGTTGATATACTCGTGTTTGATATCGCTTTTTTCCTCCATTTGGAGGTATTCTTCGGGGGTAAGATAATTAGGTTGGGGAGAAGCGACCATTTTTCTTATTTGTTTTTTAGTTGGTATCAATATCAGTTTATCCAAAAACGTGGTGAATAAAGACTCCCGTTGCTAAACCCGATAGGGAAATAATTGACATAATGCCAAAAGCATGTGCTTGCTTCAAACCCGCTGATTGAAAGTCGATACGGACTAAGATGGTCGCAGAAACAATGACTAGGGTATCGAGGAATAATCGAAACCGGGCAATTATCAAAAATAGCAAAAATGCTGCAAAAACGGTTACAGCAAAAGTGCGGCTGTTAGATTTAAAGAATGAATTGGAATAACTAGCTAATTTAGCCCAGGGAGTCGTTAAAACTAACACTAATAATAAAACTGCGATCGCAGTTATTGCCAATGCGGTGGTTGAGGTGTAGGTTTTTGAGATTACCCAACCTAAACTGCAATAGGTAAGCAGCGCTAACATTAGGGAAATCCACGGTAGCCTTTTAAAAATAGACATTTATTTTATGGTCTTCCTACTTGCAACTTTTTATGGTTCTTCTCGAATTATCCCGTTTAATCTTGAACTTGTCTGATATCTGGGAATACATGTAGCCCAATAGACATCTCCAAAAATGATGTAAATAAGGGCGCAATGCCTTGCGCCCCTACTAGGACTTTCGGGCAACGCATAATTAATTTCTACCAGATGTCTAATAGCTAATAAGTCGAGGATTTTGGCGAATCTCCACCCTCAAAAATTCTTCCCAATGGGAGTAGATTTTTTGCTTGATAATGCCGAATTAATAAATTTATCATTCAGTTTGGCTGTTTATTGATAAGCTTTATTCATCACTCGTCGGCTATTTAAGCAACTTTACAGAGAAATTCTCGACAAACTAGTTAAAATTTTTCATAAACATTTGTAAACTGTTAGCAGTAAAGTTATAAAAATTGGACTGCGAACGCTCTACCTGGAGTGTTGGTGCGTTCCTCGAAATGAGCGAGGTTCCTTTTGACAAAAAACTTATACTAACTAATGGCGGGTTCCGTCAGTGTGAAATTTTGTCCGCGTCTATATTTTTATTTTTGCAGTTCGATTATATCTTGTAAAGGATCATCATGAGACAGCTTGTTATCGCCGAGCGCATATGCCTCGCAGGTCACATTTTAGCAAAGGCTTTTGGACTAGTCGGCATTTTGCTAGTTATACCCCATGCTGAGAAAATCTTGAATCTTGGCAAAGTCGGAGAGACTGCGATGCAGTTGAGCATGGCTAATGGTGGTGTTATCGATATTATCTTCGGTACAATCGCCGTTTCGATTTATGCTTTTAGAATGCTCGGATGGAAAACCGGGCTAGGTTTTATGTTGCCATCGATATTGATATCGGTAAGCAGTGAATTATTGGGAACTGGTACAGGGTTTCCTTTTGGTGAATATACATACCTGAATGGATTGGGATATAAAATAGGTGGTTTAGTACCGTTTACAATTCCTCTATCTTGGTTTTATGTAGGTTTATCAGCATATTTGATTGCTCGTGCGGGTGTTGGAGTTTCCAAAAATCCAACTTTTTTACGACAAATTAGCGCTGTCGCATTAGGTGCGGTGTTATTTACTTGTTGGGATTTTGCCCTCGAGCCTGGAATGAGTCAAACTTCCTTGCCTTTTTGGTTTTGGCAAGAACCAGGAGCATTTTTTGGTACTCCCTACCAAAACTATGCCGGTTGGTATGGTACAAGTGCTTTGTTTATGGGAGTAGCAGCCTTATTATGGCGTAATACCAAGATTGAAATCGAGCGATCGCATCTCAATGTGCCCATGATTGTCTATTTGAGCAACTTTGCTTTTGCTTCTGGACTCAGTTTGGGTGCAGGATATGTTATCCCTGTATGTATCGGTTTTATTTTTGGTGTCATCCCCATGTTGTTACTGTGGTGGAAAGCTGTTAGCGTCCCCACACAACCAAAACCAATTGAAGTTTAATGAATTAGGGTGTAGAGGGTAGGGTCTAGGGTGTGAAAAAATCAAACAAGACTTATATTCTACACCCCACGCTCCACACCCCCACACCCCATACCCCACACCCTTATTTTTCCAGTGCTTCTACTGCTTTTAATTCAATTACCTGCTGTATTCATATTATTGTCGCGTCTTCTCAAAGGTCCAAATCGCCTTCCCCCCATACTTCCACAAAAACCAACCCTCGATATATTGGGTTCTGTCAGTGTCGTTGTCCCCACCCTTAACGAAGCCGAACGTATTACTCCTCTATTAGAAGGTTTAAGTCGGCAAAGTTATGAACTTCGGGAAGTTTTGGTCGTTGATAGTAATTCCCAAGATGGAACAGCCGACTTAGTAAAAGCCGCACAACAAAAAGACCCTCGGTTTCGAGTCATGACTGATGACCCTTTACCGAAGGGTTGGGTTGGTCGTCCTTGGGCTTTACATAACGGCTTTTTATATAGTTGTGAGGACAGTGAGTGGTTTTTGGGAATGGATGCTGACACGCAACCCCATCCTGGTTTAATTGCTTCCTTGGTGAAGATTGCTAAAGCCCAAAATTACGATTTGGTTTCCCTATCTCCTCAGTTCGTTTTAAAATATCCAGGTGAGTGCTGGTTGCAACCTGCTTTATTGATGACATTACTATACCGATTCGACCCAGCAGGGGTGAATAGTAACCAACCAGATAGGGTTATGGCAAATGGACAGTGTTTTTTATGTCGTCGTTCGGTATTGGCTGCACTCAGTGGTTATACGACTGCTAAAGGTTCTTTTTGCGATGATGTCACCTTAGCGCGAAACATTGCTGCAGTTGGGTTTAAAGTTGGTTTTTTGGATGGTGCGAAAGTCTTGAAGGTGAGGATGTACGAAGGTGCATTAGAGACATGGAAAGAATGGGGGCGCAGTCTCGACTTGAAAGATGCATCATCTCGGAGTCAAACATGGGGGGATTTGTGGTTGCTTGCTTCGGTGCAGGGTTTACCGTTGATAGTTATTACGATTTGCTATTTCTTGCAGGCTAAAACTATTCCGGGAATGGTGGTATTGGGGGTTAATGTATTTTTATTATTAATTCGGTTTGGAATGCTATTTGCGATCGCACCTTCTTACGACCGCAGTCAAGCTAAGGGTGGTTGGTTATTTTGGCTTTCACCATTTGCTGACCCCTTAGCAGTACTACGAATTTTCCTCTCAGCGTTGCGAAAA
>JANNFJ010000101.1:0-2306 GCA_031379725.1 Calothrix sp. OTE_75_metabat_31 | reverse complement strand
TCTAAAGTTTAACCGAGCAGTATTGAAATCTAATGGGGAAATCTATTTAAAATTTTAACTCAAGTTAAGGTATCACTATGACTAGCCGACTCCACGTTCCTAACAAAATTACTACTAAAGCAACGTCTTCATTATCCACTGCTCCAACTCAGGGGATGTTCCAATCGCGTCCGTTTGTTGTGCAATGCAAAAAAGATAAGGTACAGCAACCAGATTTAAAAACATCTTTGATGCAGGTCGAAAATTATGGTTATCATCTCCACAGGATGCAACCGAATAATGATTCAAATATTACAGCAGTACAACTAAAGACGGAAGAATCGGCGTTGCAGGTAATTCAGGCTGCACCAAATTTAAACGATATACGAGAGCCGCTCCCACCTGCTCCTCTCCCAGGAATAACAACTGTAATGGGTCAGCCTACACCTCCAAACAAAAAACCAAGACCAAAGTCATGGCACGAAATGGATCGAACAAACCAGAGTCCGCAGTTTCAAGAAGGTCTAGGGATAATGCGAGAAGCACTCAATATTGACCCAGCGCACAGGAATGACCCAAAAATTGGCTTTCCTTTTAGTCACTTCGACCATGCCTTTGGAACTAACGAAAAACAAGAATCGATGACAGTAAAAGGAGGGATAAAACATGAAAGAAAAATCCAAACACCTAAAGATACTACAAATGTTGAAAGAATTACGCCGATGCTACCAACTAGTTTGACACAAGGAGGTCACCTTGGGCATCAACTTCGTCAAGGAGATGCAGCTAAAGCAAGTTCGTCGAGTGGTTCGCAAAATCAAGTGACGATGGATCGGGTTCGAGAAGCTTCTGTCGGTGTGAAATTTGCCAAAGATACTGGATTATCTTTGGATAAACTGCACCAACCATCACCTAAGATTGACTTCCAGTCGGAGACCCCAAGTGGGAAGGAAGTTCAGTTCGACCCTTTCACCTCACCCCAATCGAAAAAACCAACAACAAAACAACTTTTGGGTCAGAAGCTGGTAAAAGAAGGAACTATTACAGAAGACCAAAATCCGCAGAAACAAACCCCTATAAATGCACGACAGCAAGAAGGAATAGATAGAGGCTGGGTAAAGAATGCTTTTACAGAGCATACCAATCAAAGTAAGGGAAAGGGTGTGATTGGTCTTTGGGATCAAACAAGCGATTCTCAGCAACGAGTAAATGAACTTCAAAAACACATACCGTCTGGAAATTCCAATCGTCGTCTTCAAAATGTAGACCTGAAATTAGATGAGGAATATGTTAAAGAAGATATGCAAGCACGGCGCGATTTAGCGAAAACAAGAAGAAGACAATCTATTTAGTGCTATTACTATGCATCCAAAATCAATTCATACAGTTACTTGTGTTGGCGCAGCCTGTCCGTAGGCGAAGCCGCCCTGAAAGGGCTAGGACATAGGCTTTTTACTTAAGCTACAAGCATTTATTTTTGCTTTTACTTTAAAACAAGCATTTACATAAATAGTATCATTTAATACTTGTAATTATAAGTATATATTTCGGTTACTTAAGCCTGTAACCGAAACGTTTTTGATGGGTCGCATAGCTCTTTGGGTGAAAAGTACCCGGAGTTGCGTAAGCCGCAATTTGGGTTATTATATGTTGCAAGTAGATGAGAGCAAGTATATTAATTTAGAGCGATCGCTCACGGATACTGAGGTTAAGGGATGGATTTGATTTTAGATTTTGGATTAGATTTTAAACTACTTGAAATATTTTTTATTCGGCAATCGAAACTGTATATGCAAAATAACTATACTTTAGTCTAATTTTATTTAGAGATTATTTAGGAAAATGTATTTATTATTTTAAGGTAGGTCGGCGCAATAAGTTATAACTTGGTCTTATTCATGTAATGTCGCTAAAGTGCTACTAAGAGCTTAATACATATTAATATTACATTTTGTTACATTTGCTTTTCCTCGCCGACTTACTTAAATTAGCCACGGTATCACTATGACTAGCCGAATACATACCCAAAATCAGCATACTAAGAAAGAAACACAGGATTTATCAAATACTCCAGCGCAAGGGATGTTTAAGGTACGACCGTTTGTAGTGCAGGCACAAAAGGCAAATCAGATACAGCAACCTGACTTAAAGACATCTTTAATCCAAGCAAAACACTACGGACATAACCTCAATCAAATTAACTCTGCAAATGTATCAAATCCGGAAGCATTACAGCCAAAAATGGAGATAGGAGAACCTGTTCAGTTGGCTCCGAAAAAGAAGAAAACAACCCCAGCAACAACCTCAGCAACAACCTCAGCAACTAC
>JANNFJ010000096.1:0-16442 GCA_031379725.1 Calothrix sp. OTE_75_metabat_31 | reverse complement strand
AAACCTACGCAGTATTGGGTTGTAAGGGAGGTAGAGAGAGTGGGAGTGGGGGAGAAAAAATAAAGAACTTACCTTTACCTTTTGTATAATAAGGGCACTTTTGCCCCTAATGAAACATCTAGAATCTGATACAGTATTGAAAAAATTAAATTTACTAAATAACAGACGCGAAATTACCCTGCAAGAACCCCTTACCGGGAACGCGTCTCTACATCTCTATAATTTCCCCTAACCTTATTGCTGACTATGACCTTATTTAGCGTTGAAAATTTACGTGTAGCTTACCCCCATCGCAGTGGTGAAGAACCGCAATGGGCAATTGATGACGTGTCATTTAAATTACAAGCTGGCGAGCGAATGGGCTTGGTAGGTGAGTCGGGTTGCGGGAAGTCAACGCTAGGACGTGCTGTGATGCGGTTACTTCCGGATAACTCACAGGTACAAGGACGAATTATATTTAAAGAGCAGTCAGTATTAGATTTAACACCTTACGAGTTACGGAAATTTCGCGGTGAGGTTGTATCGTTGGTGTTCCAAGACCCAATGACACGACTCGACCCGTTAATGACTATTGGTAATCATTGTCTCGAAACTCTCAAAGCGCACTCACCAGAATTATCGAAGCGACAAGCAAAAGATAAAGCTATAGCAACGCTCGAAAAAGTTAAAATTACAGCAAACCGTTGGAATCAGTATCCTCACGAATTTAGCGGTGGAATGCGTCAACGGGTTGCGATCGCATTGGCATTACTTCTAAGTCCAAAATTAATTGTCGCCGACGAACCGACTACAAGTTTAGATGTCACGGTTTCCGCACAAATTTTACAAGAATTAACAAGGTTGTGCAGCGAGGAAAACATGGCATTGTTGCTGATTTCCCACGATTTAGCAATGGTGGCGGAATACTGCTCTAAAATTGGCGTAATGTACTTCGGTAAAATGGTCGAAGCCGGTTTAACCGAATCAGTATTTAGAAATCCCCAACACGAATACACCCAATCGTTATTAAAAGCTGCTTTACACATTCAATCAATAGACGAAATAACGGGGGAAGGGGGAAGGGGGGACAAGGGGGGCAAGGGGGGCAAGGGGGACAAGGGAGACATGGGAGGCAAGGGAAGCAATTCTCATGTTTCTCCCCCCTCTCCCCTGTCTCCCCCCTCTCCCTTGTCTTCCCACATTCTCTTCCAAGTCAAAGACCAAGGTCGAGGTATCCCTGCTGACAAGCTCGAAAGTATTTTTGAGCGTTTTCAACAGGTTGATGCGTCGGATTCCCGGAAAAAGGGCGGTACTGGCTTGGGGCTGGCAATCTGTCGCAGTATTATTCACCACCATGATGGGCAAATTTGGGCAGAAAGCGTATTAGGGGAGGGTAGTACTTTTTACGTTTCTCTACCTGTGTTGCCCCAAGAGAACTTATCAACACCAACAATATCGAATGGTGCAGTTGTGATGGTGTGCGATGATGACGCATCAGTTCGGGCTGTAGTTAAAACCATGTTAGAAGAACAGGGATATCAGGTAATACCTGTAGCTTCGGGACAGGAAGCAGTTGAGGTGGCAGCGCAAAAACGACCCGATGTAATTTTTCTCAACTTAATGATGCCGGGGATGAATGGTTGGGACACTTTAACAGCATTGAAGCAACAACCACAAACTCAAAATACCCCCGTAATTATCTTGAGTGGATTAATACCTGATGCTAGAATAGCTACTTCGCATCCAGAAGTAAGCGATTGGATTATTAAACCACCGGATGAAAAATCTCTGTTTCAAGCATTGGCCAAGGCGCTTTGCAGACATCCAAACATTAAAGTTTTGATTGTCGAAGATGATATGGATTTGGCACAGGTACTAATTGCTACTTTTGAAAGGCATGGTATTAAAACACACCATGCCAAATCAGGACGCGAAGCGATTGAGTTGAGTCAAAGTTTGACATTTTATTTATTGGTGTTGGATTTAGGATTGCCAGAAGTTGATGGTTTTGCGGTTGTCGATTGGTTGCGACATCACAACCGTTTGCATCAAGTTCCCCTTGTTGTGTACAGTGCCAGAGATTTAACCGAAAGCGATCGCACTCGCTTAAATTTGGGGCAAACCTTATTTTTAACTAAAGGTCGCGTTACACCCGAAGAATTTGAACAACGGGCTTTAGCATTACTTAACTGCATCGTTTCCGAAAAAAGGGAGGCAAGTTCAGGTGGCAACTAAACACATTCTCATCATTGATGACGAAGACGATATCCGCGAAGTGGCACAACTTACCCTCGAAGCAGTCGGTGGTTGGCAAGTCTCCACCGCCGCATCGGGTAGCGAAGGATTAAATAAAGCCGAAGCTGAACAACCTGATGCCATCCTCCTTGATGTGATGATGCCAGAAATGGACGGAATTACAACTTTTGAGAAACTCCAAGCCAATCCCCACACCGAAAATATTCCCGTTGTTTTACTCACTGCCAAAGTCCAATCCAGCGACCAACGTCGATTTGCCGAACTTGGTATTACTGGATTTGTCCCCAAACCATTCGACCCTATGACTCTCACGGAACAAGTCGCAGAAGTACTCGGTTGGAGTTATTGAATAATCAATCTATTACCAGCATCATTCGGTATTTAATTACTAGTAGTCCATGTCATAAGTTTTGATGGGCTTAAAAATATTTTGTAGTGTGAGCATCTTGCTCGCTTTATATAGTACGCGAGCAAGATGCTCGCACTACCCAACAAAAGCTCATATAATGCTATTTAAACAGTGATTCTACGGTTGGAAAATATTTTATTTGTAAGCTAAGTTACATTTACAACTTAGCTTACTGTGACATTTGATTATCCCAAGGGTGTAACAATGAAATCACCAGAGGAACGAGAACAAGAATTACAACGTCTCGAAAAACAACTGCGCCAAAAAGAAACCGAGTTGCGATTGCGAGAATTGGAGTCCCAAATCGCTCAAGAAAAAGCCCCACTTTACCAAACGAGAAAGGTTGATTCTATAGAATTGGGTAAATTGCAAGGTAGAGCTATTCTTGGGTTAAAATTATTTGGGCTTACTGTTGTGGCAATTATTGCAGTTAGAGTTGCGTCATTTGCTGCTAGTGCTGTAATTGTCGCAACTTTAGTTTTTATTGGGTATAAGTTATTTTTTGATAATAAAAAATAAATTCAAATAAAAAACTTTTAATTAAATTCTTATAGGATAAATACATTTTTTATCCTCATTTACAAACTCAAGCTTTAATTTAGGAACAAAATGAATGGCAGATAAATTTGGAACTGAAAGTTTTATCAATGATTTAGATCGGGTGGTGCAAGTTCGCGCCGAAGTTGGTGCATCGCTCAATAAAATAGCCGATACGCTCAATGAAGCCGAAGTTAATGATAGTAATACATCAGGTAAGTTGAGTTTAGAACGCGATATCGACGATATTCGTGTAGCTAGCAAGAACCTGCGGACGGGAGTATTTCGTCTGATGGTTTTAGGCGATATGAAGCGGGGTAAAAGTACATTTTTAAATGCATTAATTGGTGAAAAAATTCTTCCCAGTGATGTTAATCCTTGTACTGCAATATTAACAGTGTTACGTTACGGTTCGTCCAAGAAAGTTACTGTTTACTTTAATGACGGTAAACCACCCCTAGATATGGGGTTTGATGTTTTTAAAGATAAATATACAATCGACCCAACAGAAGCAAAGAAACTCGAACAAGAAAATAAACAAGCATTTCCCGATGTTACCCATGCAATTGTCGAATATCCCCTACCCTTGCTGGAAAAAGGTATCGAAATAGTTGATAGTCCGGGGTTGAATGATACCGAAGCACGTAACGAATTATCTCTTGGTTACATTAATAACTGTCACGCAATATTATTTGTATTGCGCGCATCGCAACCCTGTACGCTGGGTGAAAGGAGATATTTAGAAAATTATATTAAAGGTCGGGGACTTTCAGTATTTTTTCTAGTTAATGCTTGGGATCAGGTAAAAGAATCACTCATTGACCCCGACGATGCAGAGGAATTGCACGAATCAGAGGAACGATTGCGGAAGGTTTTCCAAGCTAATTTAGGTGAATACTGCATTGTTGATGGTCAGGATATATACAACGAACGTGTATTCGAGCTTTCCTCAATCCAAGCACTCCGCAAGCGGTTAAAGAATCCCCAAGCTGATTTAGAGGGAACCGGATTCTCTGAATTTATGGCTGCTTTGAACACCTTTTTGACCAGGGAACGTGCAGTAGCTGAGTTACGACAGGTACGGACATTAGCACGACTTGCAGGAAATCATACCCGTGAAGCGATAGAACGACGGATACCTTTGTTAGAGAAGGGAGTGGAAGAATTGCGCGATCGCATTAGTTCGGTTGAACCTGAGTTTACCAAACTTACGGGTATCCGCGACCAATTCCAAGGCGAAATTCTCCAAATGCGCGATAATCAAGCCCGGACTGTTTCTGATTCTTTCCGCAGCTATGTTTTAAATTTAGATAACACTTTTGAAAGCGACTTTTTGCGCTATCAACCAGAGTTAAATATCTTCGATTTTCTCAGTAGCGGTAAGCGTGAAGCTTTTAATATTGCACTGCAAAAAGCATTTGAACAATATATCGGTGATAAATTTGCAGCTTGGAGTTTAACCGCAGAAAAAGATATTAATAGTGCATTTGGACAACTTGCACTCATTGCAGCAAAGTACGGTGATTCTTACAGCCAAGTTACTAATCAAATTACCGAAAAATTAACAGGTGTGCGAGTACATACAAGTACTTCCACCGAAGATGATGGTTCTCCAGCTTGGGCAAAATGGGCAATGGGTTTACTATCTTTATCGAGAGGAAACCTCGCAGGATTTGCAATGGCTGGTGCTGGATTCGATTGGAAGAATATCTTATTAAATTACTTTACCGTGTTAGGTGTCGGTGGTTTAATTTCAACAGTTACGGGTATTTTTCTCGGGCCCATTGGGTTTGCTTTGCTCGGTTTGGGTGTAGGGATGTTACAAGCTGACCAAGCACGCAAAGAACTAGTCAAAACTGCCAGGAAAGAATTAGTTAAATATCTGCCGCAAGTTGCTAACGAGCAATCCAAAACAGTTTATGATGCTGTGAAGGAGTGTTTTGATAGTTACGAGCATGAAGTTAGTAAACGGATTAATGATGATATTAGTTCGCGCAAATCAGAGTTAGATAATTTGCTCAAGCAGAAAGAATCGCGGGAAATTGATAATGAAAGTGAGTTAAAGCGGTTGAATAAATTAGAATCAGACGTTTTTAGTGAGTTGCAAACCATTGAATCTGCTTACAGTAACTTGTTAGCTTACTACAGTTAACATCTAATGGTTCATATCATTAATTTTGATGGGTTGGTTGGGTATCAAAAACCTTGGAGAGACGCGATACATCGCGTCTCTACATTTCTCAAAAGTTCTGATGATAGTGCGTACCCCTGCGGGGAAGCAAGCAACGCACAGCGTGCCCGCAGGGCTTGCATCTTGCTCGCTTTCATATAGTAGATGGGTAGGTGCGTTAGCGACAGCGTAACGCACCAAGCCCTCGGAACGGTGCGTTACGCTAGCGCTAACGCACCCTACATATTTTACAATCAAACCGGATTCCTATAGCTTGAAAGTAACTTGAAAACAACGCTTTCGCTTTGTGATCTTCGTGGTTTAACCACAAAGGATACAAAGTACACAAAGAGTAAGAAGAATGTTGCGTTTGATTTTAGGTATTTTTAATTAGTTAAATGGAGTTAGTTTTCAGATATAAGGATAAGATAAAAGGCAGAAGCTCTTTAAAAATATATTCCCAGGCATTTGGGAATGAGATAATAAAAAAGCCAGGGAATATGCAAACAACTAAAAACTACCAACAACTTGTAGATACTTTCAAAAGTACTTCTAAATTACTCAATTTAAATCCGCAATTACAAAACGATATCACTACGATTTGTAACTATCTTGTCAATCCTAATTTTCGGATTGCAGTATTTGGCCCTTTTAATCATGGCAAATCAACTTTGTTAAATGCCATGCTAGGGGATAAAACTTTACCAATCGATTTAATTCCTACAACTGGTGCAGCAATTACCGTGAAATACGGGACGGATATTAGGACTCGAATTATGCTAACTGACGGTAGCGAAATCTATCGCAGCGGTACTGATATTTTAAAACAATTTGCAATTCTTGATGGGGATAGGAGGATGCGGAATGATGTTGCATCCGTTGAAGTTTTTCATCCACATGCTTTTTTAAAAACCGGGATAGAGTTTCTCGATTTACCTGGTACAAATGACCGTGAAGCACAAGATAAATTAGTCAAAGAACAGCTTTTGAGTGTTGATTTGGTTGTGCAAATACTCGATGCACGAAAGTTAATGACTTTAGGTGAACGCGAAAATTTACGCGATTGGTTGTTAGATAGAGGCATAAAAACAGTTATTTTTGTTGTAAATTTTATTAATTTATTAGAACCAGAAGAACAAAAAGAAGTTCAAAATCGCTTGCGGTTTGTTGCTGAAAGTTTTCGTGCTGAACTTCCACCAGGGTTTAGTAATTTATATCGAGTGGATGCATTACCTGCTTTACGTGCAAGACTCAAAGGTGATGTTTGTGCAGCGAATAGTAGCGGGTTAACTGAGTTTGAAACTGCATTGCAAAATATTGCCGGAATATTAAAACAGGATAAAAATTTTAGTTATCCAAGAGTGGAAGCTGTTGCAAGGCAATTGCAGGAATTATTAATGTCAAAAATTATTCCGCTTCAAAGTGAAATAAAAAAAATCAATGATAAAAATAAGGCTGCGAATGATATTAAAAAGCGTGCAGAAACTTTAATTCAACAGGGTTTTGATGCCAGTTTAAGTAAATTACGTCAGTGGTCTACTTTAGCAAACCTCCGCGAAAAATATCAAGCCGATGCAGCGGTGGAGTTAGCAAAAGAAAATTTTTCAAATTGGGAAAATAATACAATTAAAAAAGATTTGAATGAATTACAATTGGCTGTAGTTAAATGGCTGCATCAAGCTTATGAATTCTTTAAACAGGAACGTCCAGAAGATTTATTAATACCTTTCCCAAAACATCCCCAAGTTACTTTACCACCAAAGAACGGTAATTATAACGATTTGAACGAACCCGGTTCGATAGCTGTGGGTAGCGGGATTGGTTGGTTAATTGGGGGCCCTTTAGGTGCGGCAGTTTTAGGAAGTATTACTTATTTAGTTAATCAGAATTTACAACAGCAAGATGATAAAGTAACGGGAGACTCTTATCATCAACAAGTTGCAAAATTATGTGTTGATGGTGTTGATGAATATCTAGATACTTTTAGTCGTCAAGGATTAGTTATTTTAGCAGAATACGAACGCAAAGCGAATAGAGTTATTCGCTTTGTAGAAAGTTCCCAATCATCTGAAATGACTCAGAAGCATGAAGAATTACGAAATTGGCAAAGTATTTTAAACCAGTTAAATCAAGAATTGTCAAGCTGTTTAGGTGTGATTATTGCCAGTGAATATCAAGTAGATGTGGAAACACTAAAAAGTAGTAGCAATCAATCGGTATATCGGTCGCAAGGAGTTGGCATTAAGGAAGAAGTGGGAACAAGAAGTAATGAAGTAAAACAGCAACGACAGGTTAAAGTCGAAGTCGAAAATAATCCCGCTTCGATTCCATCTCCAAAACCTCCCAATGTTGCCCAAGTCGAAGCAAAGTTCCGCAATTGGGAACTCGATGAAGAAATCGCACAAATGAAAGCAGAAATGGGTGTACCGGGACAGAAGCAACGTAATAGTTCTACTCAACCCAAACAAAAAGTAGAAAAGGACGAAGTTAAAAATGCTTACGAAATCTTAGGATTGCCCAATAATGCACCAATTGCTGATGTAAAACAAGCTTATCGAAAACTAGTAAAAAAATGGCATCCCGATTTATTTGTAGGGAAACCGCAATTACTACAAGAAGCACAGGAAAAAATGCGAAAGTTCAATGAGGCTTATACAATTTTATCTGAGTCTGATGGATAGGAATACTCTAATCATTACAGATATTTTCAGCTAATCGAATATTATAGTAGTAGGGGCACGGCATTACCGTGCCCCTACATTCGCTTCATTTACCCAAAAACAGATGTAAATTACTTCTCAATTTACTTATTGGGTTGAGGAGTCATCCGCAGATATGGTTTAACTTCTTCATACCCTTTGGGAAACTTCTGTTTCAACACTTCTGGGTCTTTGAGGGAGGGGACAATTACAACGTCGTCACCGTCTTTCCAATCAGCAGGTGTGGCAACACTGTAGTTATCAGTCAGTTGCAGCGAGTCGATTACTCGCAAGATTTCGTCAAAATTGCGTCCGGTGCTAGGAGGATAGGTAAAGCTGAGACGTAACTTCTTTTGCGGGTCAATCACAAATACGGAACGTACCGTTACAGTCGCAGCCGCATTTGGATGAATCATGTCATAGAGCGTGGAAACCTGGCGGTCAGCATCTGCTAAAATTGGGTAATTTAGTGTAGTTTTTTGCGTTTCTTCGATATCGCCAACCCAACCATTGTGCGAGTCAACATCGTCTACACTCAGTGCGATCGCTTTAACATTGCGTTTGTCAAACTCAGGTTTGAGCTTCGCTACCGTACCGAGTTCGGTGGTGCAAACGGGAGTAAAATCAGCCGGATGGGAAAACAATATTACCCAGCTATTGCCTGCCCAATCATAAAAGTTAATATCGCCGTGGGTCGATGCTTGGGTAAAGTTTGGTACTGTATCACCTAAACGGAGTGCCATGTGAGATTCCCTGTGGTTCAATCATACATATTTACATTTATGCATCATCTCACAAAATACGGTATTCCGAGCGGGAAGTAGGGAGTAGGGAATGTGAAGTAGGGAAAATTAAATATCAGATTTCTTTAAACATTTGGGCAAATTAATTATGTCTTGCCCGAAACCCGAATGTAGAGACGTTACATGTAACGTCTCTACGTCCCCACTACTGCCTACTCCCTACCTCCCCTAATTTAAAGCTTCAATCATCCCTCTTAATCCATTACTGTTGAGAGTTCCGATCATTTGCTCGGCGTTAAAGGTGCTGTTAAATACACCCACTTGAATAACAGCTTGCCCGCGCCAATTAGTACGAAATGCACCAGGAGCTACTGTACGGACAATTTCCTCATCTCGATTACTAGTAATAAGAACTACAACGCGATACCGTAACCCGTTGGGGGCTGTACCAAGCGATGCCCCTGTTGATGCAATCAACGAAGGTGTTGCATAACCCATCAAAGGGGCTGTTTGCGGTGCTGGAAGTGGTGCCATGTCCGAGGTGGGGATGGGCAAACGATTGGCTGTAATGCCTGGAACCGTTTGAATGGGTTGTAATGGCTGAGGGGATATTGCTGTAGGTGTTGTTCCCATTGCTACTTGTGAAGGCGCTGAAAACTCAATTGTATTAGGGTTAATCCGCACATAATTGATTTGTGCCGTATCAGATGTAGCTTGATTTTGCTGGACAGGTGTCGGTAAGTTGCCAGGTGTGGGGAAGCCGTTTGGGCGGGGGGTAGCTGCATTCAGTAATGAGTTGGCAGCTTGTAGGGGCATGAGTTGGGTATTTAAGCTGCTAACTGCATTACTCGCAATGTTGGGAATTACGGGTGTGCTTCGGCGAGTGTTAGGAGTGTTTCTCCTGGGTAAGGTTGCACTACCACCAGGATTACTGGGCTGTTGGGTATTTTCGAGGGAATTGGAGGCAGAAAATGTAATTTCGTTGTTACCCGGTGCGGCTTTATAATCTGATTGCGGGCTTTGAGCAACAGCGGTGTTGCCGCTGATATCGACTTTACCAGCGATGCGCGAAGTTGCTAAAGCATTCCCAACTGCACCAAAAACCTGCTTGGAAGCGCTTGCGTTGATATCGTAACGTCCATTGCTGCGAAATTCATTACCACCAGGTTCGGATGCGTTACCCAAATCGGGCATTGCTTGGGCTATGGCAACTAGTCCATCTTCACGGTTGCCTTGAATTAGATTATTGCGTAATTTTGGACGAGCATTGGCTTGGACAATGATGCCTGTGCGATTAGATTGAATTTGATTGCTAATAATTACAGGTTCGGCGCTTTGGGCAATATTTATACCAAATCCTGTTTGTTGAAATATATTTTCAACAACCGATGCACGGGCAGTTCCAGAGACTGTTAAGCCGTTTGCCCCGTTGCGATAAAAATAATTTTTACTAATTGTTGGTGTACCGCTTCCAGTGACTGCGATACCATCTTGAGTACTGCCGGAGAATGTCGAATCGCTGACGGTGGAGTTGGTTGACTCTATCAACATCCCGTAACCCCGTGGGTTGGGATTTGTTACTGTCACCCCAATTAATCCTGATTGGTTCGCACCGACAACAGCAGCGTTTTGTTTACCGTAACTGCGACTGAGGTAATCATCTCCACCTTGGATGAGGATACCTCTCCCTTTGCTGGCAGCATCGCCTTGAATTGATACACCAGGCTTGAGTATGAGGGGAAATATTTCGCCTGTTTGGCTGCTGTAAGTGCCTTTAGCCAGGGTAATTACAGTATTGGGTGTGGCAGCTTGTAAAGCATGGGTAATCGTTTTAAATGGGGCAGATTCGCTGCCTAGAGCTTTGTCATCTCCGATACTTGGGTTGACAAAGAGGACGCTTACCTGAGAAATTGATTTCTCACCCTTCGGTAATGCTACACCGACGGAAAAATTTGCGTTGGTGCTGAGTGATTCACCTAGTTGATTCGACTTGGATGGTTTTGGCGTTTGAGCAGATGCGCTATTTTGTAACGCTGTTGCTGTAATGCCAATCAGTACGCTCAGTAGCAAAAGCGAGGGACGAAACAGCAAAGTTAAGTAATTCGTTTTGAGGAAACGAGATGATTTACGACGATTAGTAACCAATTTAGTTGACACCATAGTTGTGCTATTAGGATTGGGGAAGGGAATAGGGGTGAATCAACTTTAATGCACTCCTGCAACCAACAAGACTTTTTTATACTTAAAAAGCGGATATGTCGATAATTTTATTCATATATTGACTTACACGCGATTTTTGATAACTGATAACTTAGCAAAGCTTTACTTAAATGCGAAACATACGCCAATATGGAACAGGCTGACTGTGGGAAATGAAAGCACTAATGGGGTTGTTGTAATGGTTCCATACAGCCAAAAAGAGCAGGTTCAGCAGGTTGTTTACCGCATTTTAGATGCAAATTTAGACCGTGCCCGTGAGGGTTTACGAATCCTTGAGGAATGGTGCCGCTTTGGGCTAAATAATGCTCAAATGGCTTCGGAATGTAAGCAACTGCGTCAAGAAGTAGCAAGTTGGCATACGAACGAATTGCGTGCCGCACGCGATACTCAAGGTGATGCTGGTACAGAACTCTCTCATCCGCAAGAAGAAGCGCGTTCTGGTATCAAATCGCTCTTACAAGCTAATTTCTGTCGCGTCCAGGAGGCATTGCGGGTACTCGAAGAATACGGCAAGCTTTACCATCCCAATATGGGCAAAGCATTTAAGCAGATGCGCTACCGTGTTTATACCCTGGAAACTAATTTAATGGGTTACGAACGGCATCAACTTCTACTGCGATCGCGTCTTTATCTGGTCACCTCCGTTGAAGATAATATAAGCGAAACTGTCGAAGCCGCCCTCAAAGGTGGCTTAACGCTGGTTCAGTACCGCGATAAATATAGCGATGATACTGTCCGTCTCGATAATGCCCGCAGGCTGTGCGACCTTTGCCATACATACGGGGCATTGTTTATTATTAACGACCGCGTAGATTTGGCGTTAGCTGTAGATGCTGATGGTGTCCATTTGGGACAGCAAGATATGCCAATTGCGATCGCTCGACAGCTTCTTGGACCCCAGCGCTTGATAGGTTGTTCTACCACAAATTCGTCGGAAATGCAACGGGCAATTGCCGAAGGTGCTGATTATATCGGTGTAGGACCAGTATACGAAACCCCAACCAAAGCTGGTAAAGTAGCCGCAGGTTTGGAATATGTTCAATATGCTGTCAAGCATAGTACGGTGCCTTGGTTCGCTATTGGTGGTATTGATACAAGCAATATCAACGACGTTATCGGTGCTGGTGCTATGCGTGTAGCGGTAGTACGAAGCTTGATGCAAGCTGAACAGCCTACTTTAGTAGCTCAGTATCTGCTTTCGCAACTCCATCTCGGACAAAATGAGCGGGGTCAGATGCATGTCTAAACAAATTATACTCCATGTGAATGGAGAAGATAAATTTTGTGTCGCCCAGACTACTTTACCAGAGCTACTTCAGCAATTAGGCTTTAATCCGCGTCTCGTTGCTGTCGAATATAATGGTGAAATTTTACACCGACAATTTTGGGAGACTACGGAAATGCAGTCAGGCGATCGCATTGAGGTTGTGACAATTGTTGGGGGAGGGTAAAATGCACCCGTTACACTTACTCAATTTTCCTCAATAGACTAGCTCAACTAGATGTGACAGGTGATGCCAAAATGCCGTATACCTGGGAAAAAGAAGGGGAAAGGAAAGAATATTTATATAAATGCAAAACCCTTGTCAGTCTAAAATTGCCTTTTTCCCTTCCCTTTCTCCTATTCAAAAAGCCTCTCTCATAAATGAGAAAGGCTTTGTTAAGTTTCTTTAAATAAATTTATTCTATTGTGACTAAAACATGTTCATAACGGTAATAATGCTGAAGCTCGTAAGCATCACCATAACTCCCATAGCGATGGACACACCCAAGGTATTCGAGGATTTTGAGTCGTTCATATTTGTATTACCATGAATTTTTAAGGCTATATTTACAATACCAAGGTGCTTATACTTAAGTATGGAAACAACTTAAAACTTAAATTTTTGTAACTTATCTTAATATTATTATTAGTATTGACTCAGGATGTTTTACAGCTAATGTTGCCACCAGGTTTAAAATACATCAAATACCTTATACCAATTCTTTATGAAGCTGCATAGAATTTGACCCCACCCCTTAATCCCCTCCTTGCAAGCAAAGAGGGGGAAATCCGGTACCCTCCCCGCTTGCGGGAAGCGCTACGCTCTATAGGGTGGGGTTCAATATTTATGCAGCTTCATATTAAACTGGTATTACATACGCTTTCCCTGCTTTATTAATAAAATTCCCAGTAAGCTTGTAGCTAAAAGCAATGGCAAAAAGTAGTAAATGCCCCGATATGCCAGCATCGCAACGAGAATTGTGGGTGGAGGAATTTTTGGGGAAAGAATAATTAAAACCACTGTTTCAAATATACCCAAACCACCAGGGATATTGCTGACGACACCCGCGAACATTGCTAGCAAGTAAATACCCAAAAAATCAATCAATGAAACTGCTGTATTGGCAGGTAGGATAACGTAAAGAACAGTAGCGGCGAGTAACCAGTCAAAACTAGAAATGCAAATTTGGGCAACTGCGATTTTAAGATTAGGAAAGCGGAATTCGTGTCCTTTGATTACCAAAGGTTGTTTGATGAAAATACAAGCAGTTAAATAAACTATTAACAAAAATAAAAAAATTACCCCGATAGGAAGAACGGTTGCGAAAGGTAAATGTAATTTTGGAGGGATTTGTAAAGGGTTGATGACAAAGATGAAGCCAGCAACAGCTAACATACCCAACCAGAAAGTGAAATTAGCAAAAGCGATAATTTGGGCGATCGCAATTGTTGGAACTCCCCAACTCGCGTAAAATCGGTATCTAATGGCGCTACCTGTAAGTAAAGCAAAACCGATAGTATTGCTAAAAACGGAACTAATAAAGTTGACAAACGCGATTTTATTCCAGGATAGAGAATATTTGGTATGACTGAACCCCAAAATATCGTATCCAATCATCACCAGATACCCCAATGCAGTCAGCCAAATCGACAAACTCAAGCGGCTTTTCGGAATCGCAGTTACAGCAGCCATTGCATCACGGTAGTTATATTCCCCCAGCTGGTTGTTAATTTCCCATACTGAAAGTAAAAGTAGAACCAGACTAAATAGCAAAGTAAAGTTGAATTTTTTGGGCATATTACAAATTTAGGGATAGGATATTGGCGAAGCTAAGGGAAAAGGATAATTCGTAATATTGCACGGGCGGGTAGACAAAGCGGATGATGTTCGTAATTCCTTGCTTATTACTTAGTATTTTTAAATTACATCTAGTCACAATATCTCCATCCTTTCAACACAATATTGACACAAATTTGATTTACTATGATTAGAAGCAAGTTTCAATTGCTATTTATTAAAGTCTTTTAAATATGGATTTTAGTACTTTCATAATTCATCTCCATTTCATCTAATGAGCGAATGATAAATTACTCGAAAAAAGATGCCTTAGTAGGTTCTCAAATTTATTTACGAGAAGGAGTTCATTTACAAGTTTGCTACAGTCCAGGGAATAAACCGACAATGGTTTTTCTACATGGGGGAACGGGGAATCGTTTTAATTTACGCAGTCAATATGAATTTGCTCAAAACCAAGGTTGGGAAGTTCTGACATATGATTTAGCAGGACACGGACAATCAAGCCATTATCCTAAATATTCGCTTGGGAGGCACTATCGAGATTTAAAAAGATTATTAGAAGATTTCAAAATTGAATCGCCGATTTTATGTTGCCATAGCTATGGAGTCCCTATTGGTTTAGAATTTGCCCAGCACTACCCTGTTAGTGGCATTGTTGCGATCGCAGGAGGAACGCATAATTTAGCGCCTTGGTGGGAAATACCATTAATGAAGTTTATGGAGTGGGGTGGAAGGTTTATTTATCATCTGCCTGGAGTACAGTCTATTACTAATTATTTTTCTTCTAGCTACAATCATGATGTGATTAAAAAGTTTTTTCTAGAGTGTCCCGTACCAACTGATTCTCAATCTTATAAAGCCTTAGATATCTTTTGGAGATACAATTTTTTTAACTGCAATCCGTTATTTAAAATTACCGATATCCCAGTCTTAATAGTCACTGGCGGTAAAGACCCAATGTTCACTATCGAAATGGGGAATGAATTAGCAAGTTTATTTAGAAATCATCAACATTTACATTTCCCCGACGCTGGACACTTGGTAATGGCAGAATGCTTTGAATTCGTGAATCTTTCCATTGCTAATTGGGTGAACACGCAAATTAATTTAGAAGTATTCTACAGTCAAAATAAGCAATCAATTTTGCCAGTCATGGATAATTAATAAATTTATCTATAAAAATAGATAAGTACAAATAAACATCATTATTTTACAACATGTTTATGTGCTTTAAAGCCCATGCTTTTGACCAATGACAACTAACTGCTAACGACCTTAACCAGTTCGCATTCGTACCGACTTACTTCTTTATACTCTAATTGAGCGATGAATAAACTTCATTACGGTTCTTTTTACATGCTAGCTTTAGCTTTTATATTGTTTGGCTGTCACTACTCACAAGATGTCAAAGCCCAACTACCACCACAACCAAAAGCTATTGACCTGACAACGCCACTGACTTACAAACTCGAAACCTATACAAGTCTGGCAATGGGTGGAAATCGTACCTATGGAATTTCCCTGCCTCCAGGTTACGGGCAAAACCCTCAGCAACACTACCCGGTGATTTTCCTACTTCATGGGGGACATGGCAACCCGAAAGATTGGTTTAGCGAAAAAGGTAATGCCCTGACTACTCTGAAAAAACTCTATGCATCGGGTAAATTACCTCCTAGTATTGTTATTGCACCCGATGGTAATGACAAACGCGGTTCGAGTAAGTATTGGGACCCTGAATATTTCGATGGTTCTAACGGTAAAGTCTCTACGGCTATAGGCAACGAACTAGTAAAAATTATAAATAAACGCTACCGTACATTAATGAATCCAGATTATTGGGCAATAGGTGGCTTATCTTCTGGTGGTTGGGGTGCGATGAATATAGGTTTAAACAATATTAATAATTTTTCTATTTTATTTAGTCATAGCGGCTATTTCAAAGATAAAAGCGGGTCTGAAAATAGCCCAATTTTTTCTATAAAAACAGCCTCTCCAAAAGCTTTAAAACGTCTGAAAATTTATCTCGATTCAGGAAAGTCAGATAATGAAGGGTTAGAAGAAATAAGGGCATTTACTCAAGTACTTAATCAATTGAAAGTTTATAACTTATCACGACAATTCCCAGGTAGCCATACTTGGGATTATTGGCGCGAACATTTGGCTGACTCTCTAACATTTGTAGGAGAACAATTTAAAATTGCTGATATTGCACATTCGACAGATAGCTTGCACGATCATCAGTTACGACAAAAGTAAAATTACTTGAAATTATCATACAATTAGGATTAGTTGTGGTAACTGTAAAATGCGATTTTCTAAAGTTAGCATCGGGATATTTGGCACATTAACATTACTCTTAGGTACAGT
>JANNFJ010000081.1:0-18204 GCA_031379725.1 Calothrix sp. OTE_75_metabat_31 | reverse complement strand
TCGCAGCATATAGCCTTCTCGAATGCCCAAAATCCCGCCCTACCATAGAATGGTAGGGCTAATGGTAACGAACGCGAGTGCGTGTCTCCTTGGGACTCAGCCTGCGGTGGCGCAGGCTATCCTGCGGGAAGCCGCTACCGCGTCTATGTTCCGATTAGCACTTACTGCTTCAAGCCTGGGGCGGTTATTCGGGCAAGCGAGGGGTCTAACACTCTATTCGCCAGTGGTATCCTTCAAGGATACTGTTGGTCAATTCATGAATGGTTAAACCCCCCACCCTTAAAACCTCTGTTTTGCGTCACTTACCCGCCTCGGGATGTAATTCCAAGGCTAATAGCTTAAGTGCGTTGAAACGCACTCAAATCAAGAGATATAGCACAACCAGGGGTTAGACCCCTTATTAATTCGCCAACAGTATCCTTCAAGAAGTCGGGGATTTAGCAACCCCTCAGAACTAATGACATTTCAAAAATCAAACCGGATTCCTATATTATTGAGATTTTCGGGTAATTTCTTCCGGCATAGAATCAATTACATTTTATAAACTTCAGTCGCTAATTTATACGCTTTTTTCAATTCCCCTGGACTGGGGTTAAAATCTTCTGTTGCTTCCATCAATACTTTACTTAAAAGTAAATTGTACTTTTAAGCACTAAGTTAACAAATTTAAAGCAATTATCTTTCATACCTTGATGATATGGATAGTCAGTGGTTACAGTTGAATCTGGATATTTTCCTTAAACATTCACTACCCTGATTCTGGCAAGGGTGCGTCCTTGCGTTATTTTGACATGAATTTACCTTCGCATCAAGATTCGTATTTACAATACATTCGACAAGCTAATCCAGCCATCGATTGCAGCAGCTTATCGCGGATTACTGCCATTATCGAGAATACTTCTTGGGAAAATCCGACCTCATCGAGTGACTGGAGTAACATTGCTGTAATGGCTTTGATTGAAGCTGAGGGACATCGAGATGATGCGTCGATGCGATCGCTTTACTTGGAAATGGCACTTGATGCATTGAATAATGGCTATCAACTAGATGGTAATCCCCTTTGTGCAGCTTATCTGGCTTTAATCGACACCATGATTGGTGAAACACACAAAGCGATCGAAACCGCATTTAGTAATTTTATTACTGCACTTCATCTGGCAGATACTTTTACCGAGTCTGATTCCCAATGTCTTGTATATGTGTTTCCCTCTCCAGATACCAATATTCCTACTAATTGGCATGATGGAAATAACTACGAACAAGCACTAATTATACTTAGCGAAGTGTTATATCGTTCGCAACTGGTATTTTATAACGCTTTTGGTCGTCGTTTTTTACACCTTGCGGCTCAAGTTTCTCCACAATCCGCTAGTATCTTGCTGCAACTAGGAATATCTAGTTTACTTGGTGGTGAATGGGAAGGACTCTTATATATACATCGTGCCAGACAATTTGCCCCCAATAATGCATCAATAATCCAATCGCTATATTTAGCTTACCGAGATTTAAACCAAATAGAAACAGCTAACTATTGGTTGAATTTGGGTAAACAAAACTATGAATTTTCTCAGTCTTCTGCTTGGCAATGGGCTAGCTTGCCAATTAATAGTAAACTAACTTATATTAATTACGAAGCTGATTTAGTTGTGGCAGTTGAGCCTAGTTTTAAAAGTATTGTAACTAGTGTATTAATAGCTCAGGGAGAATGGTTTGAAAAAGAAATGGAATTTTGGCGTAACTACATTAAACCTGGAATGACGGTTATAGATGTTGGTGCTAATGCGGGTGTATACACTTTTAGTGCAGCCTTAAAAGTTGGTTTGGAAGGAAGAGTATTAGCAGTTGAACCTTTTTCCGGTTGTGTAAATTGTTTGCAAGAAACCTGTCAAATCAATAATTTACCTTGGGTAACTATATGTGCAGGTGCAGCAAGTGATTTTGATGGAACGGTTAAATTACGTTTGCATAATGCTAGCGAACTAAATGAAATTATTTCTATCGATGACACATCAGATATAGCATTTGAAGAAATACCCTGCTTTACATTAGATACTTTAATAGAAAAAGAAAAGCTAACAAGGGTAGATATTCTAAAAATTGACGCAGAAAACCATGAACTAGCCGTGTTGAAAGGAAGCGGTAAGCTTCTATCAAAATATGCACCAGTGATTATTTACGAGAATATCGCAGGTAGCAAAGGTAGTAACTATGAAGTTGCAGAATATTTAACTCACCAAGGATATCAACTTTACCGCTATCAACCTTACCTACAAAATTTAGTTCCTGTGAATTCACTTGAAGAAATTCAAGGTAATCTCAACTTAATCGCTTTCCCTTCTCAGAAATAATTTGCAAAGGCGAAATGTTCCCGTTAGATGCCTCTACCACACATTAATCAAAAATCATCAGGAGTTATAATGTCAGTTTTTCTTAACAGCTTAAAAAACAATGGTCATTTAGACCAAATTCACATGACCATCTGTAATGTTGGCTCTCGCAAAATAGGATTAAATGATGATTATGCTAGTTTAGGTTGGGATGTATTTGCACCTAATTTAAGCATATACGGTTTTGATGCCGATGCAGATGCCTGTGAAGAAGCAAATGCCAATATTGAGGATAGAAAAATAAATTGGACAGAAAAACATATTCCATTAGCACTAGCAGATTCAATCGGTGAATCTACACTATATGTCACAAAACATCCGATGTGTAGTTCGTTATATCCTCCAAATGAACCCTATTTAAATCGTTTTGAAGGACTACCGGAATTAGTAAATTTAGATTTTAGTGTAGATATTGAAACCACAACCTTAGATACTTTCTGTCAATCTGAAGGTATTGAAGAAATTGATTTTTTGCAAATCGATGTTCAAGGTGCTGATTTGAATGTTTTAAAAGGTGCATCGAGTATCTTACAAAAAAGTACCTTAGCAATTCAAATCGAAGTTGAATTCTCTCACCTTTACACTAATCAACCTTTATTCGCTGATGTTGATACTTATCTACGCAATCGAGATTTTACACTTTTTGATTTAGCGAGTTCTTACCGATTGCGTTCGGGTTCTCCAATTCAATCTACAATGCGTCCAGGACAAATACTTTGGGCTGATGCCTTTTATTTTCGTGACTTAATTCGGGAAGATATTAATTTACAATTAAAGACACCGCAGCAAATTCTTAAGTTAGCTTGTATTGCTGATATAATGCATTTTCCAGATTATGCGCTGGAGTTATTAGTATATTTAACTTTGAATAATGGTAAAGACGACCCTAAATATCACTTTACCAATAGCATTATTGAAAGTTTGTCAGAAATACCAGACTTGGCAGATGCAGGTGTAGAATCTTTAGCGATTATCAGTAAATTAATTGGTAAAGTCAAAAGTTACATGCATTGATACAACAGTTTAGATTTGCATAAAATACAGTCAGGGCACGATAATATCGTGCCCCTACGGTCATCTGAACTTACGCACTCTACTTTATTTGAATGAAATCCACTGTAATTTTTAGGTCATTAAACCACATTGTAGAGGCGCAAGGCATTGCGCCCTCTTAATTACAGCGTGATATGCTATAATCCCTTAATATAAAATTGGCTTTATCAACTACCTTCAACATATCTTTGCCACATTTGTTCATAAGCTTTCTCCATCTCACAAGTAAACTGTTTTGCATTCCAAAGTGGTGCAGTATGTCGAGATTGTCTTAATTTCCAAGCAACTTGTTGCCTTAAGGTTTCATCTTTCCCTAAACGAATACCCCATTCGATATATTCTTCATCCGTCCAAGCAATACCTTCATTTATACCAGCATTCACCATCATAGTATAACTATTGCGTGCAGCAAACTGTTCGCCTACCCTTGTTACTAAAGGTATACCCATCCAGAGGGTTTCTAAAGTAGTTGTTGCACCATTGTAAGGGTAAGTATCTAGCACAATATCAGCAATAGCTAAGTTTGCACGGTGGGTTAATTCGGATGCATCTTGAGGCAAAAATTTGAGTTTAGAACAATCTACACCCTCTTCTTCAGCAATTGTATAAAAAAAGTTTTTGATTGAATCTTCTTCAGATAAACCTTTAATTAATAAATAGCTATTTTGTACTTCTTTAATAATTTTCATTTGCCATTGTGTTGTTTCCGGGTTGCGCTTATATCCTCTTTGTGCGCTAAGATATATTACTGCATCGCTAGGAATATCTAAATCGTCACGACGTAAAGTTGGAATTCCGACTTCAAACCCATCAACAGCAATGTAAGTATTGGGTAATCTATAGATTTTTTCGGTGTAATAGTCCTGAGCATCATCTGGTAATACGTAAGGGTCAGCAATATAATAATCAATCGCTGGTATACCTGAAGCATCCCATCCTAACCAAGTCACTTGGACTGGTGCAGGTTTAAAAGCCATTATTTGGCAGCTAATATCAAGAGTTACACTATCCAAATCAATTAAAATATCAATTTCGTCTTCGTAGATTCTTTCAGTTATTTCTAATCCATTCATTCCCAATTTTCTAGCGTTATCCGATTTATTAATATACCATTCTTGGATTTCGTCACCAGTTATAATATGATTGATTAAGTAAGAACTAATTTCAAAATTCTCTCTATCATGATGATGAAACAATCCTCTTGCCAGCCAGCCAACGGAGTGATGCCGTAAACAGTAGGACAAATAACCAATCTTTAATGGTTTATGACTCTTGATTTTTGGTTTATTAGTTAAATGCCTTCGGGAGTATTTTGCAACTTGTTCTGGTGCAACTGTTTGAATGTTAGTTTGAAATAATTTTGCAACTTTGTTATGAATTTCTCTAAATTGATGGGGTGTGTCTTTTATATGTGGAATTGAAAAGGCTTGAGTCATTAAGCGAAGTGTAAGAACTTCATTAAGCATTGGTTGCTCAATAACAAGCTGTTTTAGCATCAATTCTAAATCATCACAAGTAGAATAAACTTCTTCCCAATATCCACCGGCTTTTTGTAATCCCCGTAAAACTAAGTGACAAGCAGCAATTTTTTCTGGTAAATCATCTGCAAGAGAATAACATAATTTTGCTGTTTCTATACCTTGTTGATATTCTCTTGCATCTTGATAAAATGCTGATAGATGTCGTAAAGTCTCTAAATTATTTGTATCTATCTGCAAATATTTATCTAGGAGATTTGCCGCTATTCTTGGCTGATGAAATGTATGGCATATTTGCATAGAATTCGAGATGATAACGTAAAAGAAATTATCTAGCTGGCTAATATACTTTAAACAAGCTGCTGCGAATTCAATAGCTACAGGATTCAATGGTTCAATCTGTAAAATTTTATTTAATAATGTAATTAGTAAATTTTCGTTTGGGTTGGGCGAGCCTTCTGTATTTAAAATATCAATTACACTCAAATTGGTAATTGTATCGCCTATGGAAATATTAATATTGCTTGAGATAATACAAATTTTTAAAAGGTTATCTATTTCATCTGGCTTAATCTCGCGTATATGTTGCCTAATTGCCCACGCAACTGTAAAACTTTCTATTGATTCTTGTCGTTTAGCTTCTACCTCTAAAATATCTCTTAATTCGTTAGTATAAAACTCATATTTATCAGATTCTAGTTCTGAAAATGCTAAACTCCAAGTCATTTGAGCTTCTGTTTCTTGACCATCTAATAGTAAAATCAGCCCTAAATGCCAGTAGTAAGATAATATTCCCGGATTTTCAAAAAGAGCAGATTCATATAAAATAATTGCTTGTTTATAAGCACCTTCTTCAATATACTTTTCTGCAATTTTTATACAACTATTTATAGTCAGATTCATAAAAATTTTCTTTCTTGTACAAATTAGATATTTTTTAGTTAAAGTAAAATACTCTAAATAAGCAAAGTGGATAGATAACTCTACCCACTTTATTATTTGAACTTATCAGTAAATTAGGTAAACTAATTACAGCGATTTGTAAGTGACAGCTGGACCTGGACATACAGGAGGAGCTGCTGGTGCAAAGGTAATAGCTTCACTACCAGTTGCTGCATTCGGTAAACCATTCGCGTTCACAGCTTCACATAACACAGACAATGTAGTAGCCTCACTGGTTGCCTGAATGTTGGACTGTGAAATACCGCCAATATAAGTTTTAATGGCATTCTTCTGAGCAATTGCTCGGTTAGTCACAGTGGTAGCGGGCCTGTTAGCAGCAGTACCACCTCCAGTAATACTGTATATATAGTTTGCAGTATTGGTTTGAACACCTAAACCAAGCCTACCAAAATCAGCTGGTGTGGAGCCAGCAAACTCACCAGCCTCAGCAAAGTAAGCTTGTTGAGCGCGGTTCATCGAACCAACGTAAGTTTTTGCTTCTGATTGTTTTGCTTTATTTGCTTGGTTAAGGAATGAAGGTAAAGCAATAGCCGACAAAATACCAATAATGATGATTACAACTAATAGTTCAATAAGTGTAAAACCTTCATCTCCTTTCTTTTTGCTGAGGATGTGTTGAAGAAATTTTGCTTTCAATTCGTTTTTCATATATTTCCTTTGTCGTATTTGAGCTTGAAGCTTGCTTATTGGTTTCTATAAATAACTTACCCACATTGATTTAATTTCATATCACCACTGTAAAAAAGATTTGAGTATCCATCCTATAAATAGAGTCATCAAATTAAATTTGATATTTCTGTGGTGTCATAAGTCTTTTTCACAGGGGTTTGCTAGAAATGAGAAATACTGCAAAAGCACGATAATATAATTCTGTTGATCGTTCAGGGATTTGACCTTTTATCTAAAGATTTTGCGTATTCCGACAGTGGGAGCGGGGGAACCCCGCCCCTACGACAAACTTTTGGCTAAATGAGGGGGTCTATATAATATCGTGTTTTTCCCGCATCTAAATTGCTTTGTTAACACTAATCAAGCTTGATGCTCAAGCATTACGTAACCAAGACCTTCTAATCGCAGCAACATTTGCTGTACTACCTGAAATACATGTTCATTCTCAATTGGCTTTAAGGTGATGGGGTCAAGTGATCTGATTTGTTTCCAACTTTCAATCAATGCTGTCACTGGCTGCGGTTGCTCTAATAAGCGAACTAGACAAAGCGCCATTGCACTATCTATATTGATAATCTGGTTATTAATCAGTGATAGATGGGAGCTAATTGGGAATGCTTTTAATTGGGTGACGCAATCAATGAGGTCTTCACGGAACTTTGCTGTCTTCAGTTGGGGATGAAGATAGGCTTTTGCCCTTTCCCAATCAGATTTTTTCCATTCTGCAACTGGCGTAAATGCTTGCTGCTGTTGGGGATGGCCGCACCAAAGGTCAAGCAAACGATGGATGGGGTGAAATAACTCAAATAAATGTAACCTTTCTTCATCACAAAGGTCTGGAAGGCTGAGGGCAAGAAGCGCTGGTAAGTCGTCTGGCTCTTTAAACAAGTCCATCACATCCCATTGCAGCCAATTTGCCATGCTGACAAATTCTAATTCTGCGGCGCTTAAAAGTGCAAAAAATTCGGGAATAGTTGAGCCTTTGTCACCTACAAGTAAATGATTGGCAAGAATTGAGCTATCATCCTCTTCATTAATAGGATTCCAGGTTTTTACTTTAAGCAATACATCATTTTTAAGCGCTTTCATGATGTCACGGATAGCGGATAGTTCCATCGCTTCTGGGTTTCCATCCATCAACCCCATGAATTTACAGAGGTTTTGCGCTCGGTAGTACCATTCCCGTTGTAATCGACTGTGGAGATTTACACGAATAATACCATCAGGTTTTAACACCGACTTCATTGCTTCTAAACCAGCTACTGCGTCTGGAAGCAGGTAGAGTACATCGTCGCAATTAATATAGTCGAATTTCAGACCAAGTTTCGGTAAGTCTTCAAGGAGTAAGGTATGAAACTCAACGTTGTCAACACCGTGATATTGCAAGCGTTTTTCGGCAAGTCGAATAGACGGCTCAGATAAATCAACACCAATTACTTTAGCTCCTGGGTTAGCAAATGCCAGGGTCAATGATTTATAACCAGTACCACAACCTGCATCTAAAATTACTTTATCTTTGGTATCTATAACTTTTTGATTTCTCAGATAGTAAGGTGTTACCAAGCTATGAAGATGTAAAACGCCTGGATTATCTTTTGGTGATTCCTCCACAGGAACCCTGGGATAAGGTGCGCTATCAAATTGCTGGCGAATTTTCTCTAATAACTCAGATGCTTGTGCTGCCATAAAATTTTCTCCTGAAAAATTATTTTTCCCCTCGTATAACTTATGGCATGGGGCTAAAGCATACAGGGTCAAACCACTCGATATTCAGTATTCCCAAATGCGATCGCTTTCTATCACTCCCCCATTAATTTCCCTCGGTTGCGCTCCTCGCAGGCAGGAAGCGCGATCGCATCAGCCCAAAAAGGCTATATAGCCTTTGACGAATGGATACCAAGCGTGCGATCGCGCTTCTAGTATCCTTGATGTATCGTTTATGGCATCAATTTCCGGAGTGCTTTCGTTAACCATTGGGGAAGCGATCGCACTTGCCGACTGATTGTGACATCTTCGATTGTCAGTAAATTTTAATAACCCACTAGTGTTGACTTGTCGTAGACTGAGGGATAGGCAACAAACGTAGTTAACCAAGGTCAAACAGCGTTAATTGCTCATAATTCGCTCTCTGATTGCCCTTACTCGTTCGTTGTCTTTTAGGGTCTAGAGTCTGGGGTTTATCCGTACCCGGTATCGCTTCAAAAAAACTATTCCAAATTTCTTGAGTTATCTCAACAAATTTGTTCAATTCATCCTGAAACTTCTGAGTTCTTTCTAGCAGTATTTTTTTAACATCTATATGCTTCATGTAGCGGGGAATTTCAACGTCCCCCATTCTTGCCAGAATGTTATCAGCAGCATTAGTATCTGAGTGCATTACAACCCCATCATGTCCGGTAAACTTGTCTCCAAGTCTAGTCCCCGTAAGGGTTCCAAACCTAGAATCAAGTTGTGATGTATATGCACAATTGACACTAACAACCGTGCAACCTACACGGTTTGAAACTTGTTTGAGAGCGTCAGCAACTATCCCCTTACACCATGAAGATACGTTTCTCTTCATGCGTTTTCTCATGGGCTTTTTGCTTTTTATTTGCTCCGTTAAATCTTCATAAGCTACAAGAATTGCGTTCGATATTAAGTTATGCGTAGCTGTAAAAACTATGGTTTTAATTCTGCCTTTGAAGGAACTTTCTCGATTGTCCCACTTTACGCGACCAAGATTATTGCGATTGATTCTATCAGCACGTGCAGTATCACCACGCAAAATAGCTTTATTCGCAACTGCCAACAATTTATTGCGCTTGACTTGTTTCGCAGTTCTAAAGTCGGTTTCTTTTGTTTGAATAGCACCGAAATCATTACCTAAAAATCTTGCACCATCATTAGAAGAAGTCGCGTAAACCTCGGTATAGCCTCTATCCACACCAATGATTTCGCCTTCTGTTTTCGGTTGAGCTTTTTGAATATCGGTTGTGTAATGAATTTCCCATCTACCATTACGCTTAATTAGTCGTAGTTGACACTTTACGTAGGCGGGTAAAGTAGATGGGAGCTTCAGCATTTTACCTTTTTCTAATCCACCAAAACGCAACCAAACAACATTTTTGCCGTCAAATTTAACATCGTATGCTTTGAGGACTATTTGGTTGTTAACCTTAGTGTGACCGCGATACCAATATCTTCTTACTATTGTACAAAGTTTAGGATGATTCAACCATTCACGACTTTCTAAGGTTAATTGCAATACTCCTTTTTTGGCTTGGAATGATTGATATGATTGCCCCAAAGCCTTCATCACTTTTTCAATACAAGACGCTTGCACTAAATGAATATTGTCAATGACATCGTAAAGTGTTGCTTCCCATAACTTTGCTGGTAGTTGATATTTATCGTTACTACCGCGCAATGCTTTATCGATATCAAACTTAGATACACCCCATGCTTTTAGAGAACCAAACTCGTTCCACAAGTCAGAACGCAGTTTGCCAAGACGCGAAGCAATCAAGTCAAGTTCGGCACTCTTCCACTTATTCAGTTCTTGAGTCCCCAGAATTGCTATCCGGGTTACGGTTACTTGGTTTTTTACTTTGCGCTTCATCGCAGTAACGCAACATCTTTGATATCGCACTCAGTCTCTACGTGTTATAGTCTTAGTATACACATACATTCTATTTTATGCAATCAGGTAAAGGAAAGAAGAGGATGAAAGATGACCCCGTTTTTTACGACGAGGTTAAACAACGACGAGGTTTCTCCTTGACGCCAACAGCATGGAAAAAGCTTGTCGCATTATCAATAGAATCAGACCTTAGCGCCAGCGAGTACCTGGAAAGGCTTATAAGGTCGATTGACGCAGATTAGCTACGGTTAACTACACTATTTCAGCATCTAGCACTGTGGCGTTATCTACTAATTGGTTGTGCGATCGCCATTTTGACCAAATTTGTATACTGAGCTATTTTTAGTAATATTTACGCTTGGTAATTACTCGTGTTTTGGAAAACGTGGTTTGACTTCTTGGATAATCTCTCTGGTTGCGTCCTCCAAACGTCGATATTCAAAGCAGCGTCCATCTGCTACTCTCGTTCAATTTTTAGGCGATCGCAGCATTGCATTTGTTGGGTTGCGCTATCGCTCCAACGTCACCTGCTACAACGGGGGCAACCCCCGCTTCCTCTGTGACTTCCCAACCTTGTATCTTAGAAGAAGAAATAGGCCATTTTTATTTATCCTTATGCCTGTTAGTTGGTGTGATTGGTGCAGCTTGAATCGCAATACAGGTTATATTATAATCGGTTTTTTTGTAGCCGACTAACACACGACCTTATATCAATTAATTTATACTTAAACGACTGGAAGCATTGGAGCGCAATAGTTTAAGCTTTAAATAATCGATTAATATCTATTAGATTATTTGATGACCGATTACTTGACGACCTTGCCATATCTCATCTATATTTATAAATAAGGAACTAGAGGTTATGCCTGTGAAAATAAAAGTCAAGCAACTTAGACAAAATACTAAATACACCCAAAGGCAGATAGCTGACTTATTAGGTGTTACTGAAAGTAATTATAGGAAACTAGAAAATAATCGCATCAAATCAATTAGTTTAGACACAATTGATTTTTTATGTACGTTTTTCAAATGTAACCCTAATGATGTTTTTGAAATCATTACCGAGGAAAACTAAAAATGACTAACACAAACACCGATAATGACGAAATTCGCCAACTAATCGCCGAATTAGCACGCAAACAAATAGAAACGCAAGAGCAATTAGATATGTTTCTAGACCAATCAGTTAGCTTGATGGGGCGGAATGCTATTTTAAATGACGTAATTCTTGAAGTTAGGGAAAATACTGAAGTTTTACAGAGAAACTTTGAAATTCACCAACAGAACTTTAATGAAAATCAGCGAACGACTAATGCAGCTTTAAATAGTTTGGAAGCTATTCTTTTACAACTTACCAGGATTATCGGAAGAGAGTAAAAGTATGCCAAATTGTTAGAATATTAGTACCTTTCGAGCCATTTTACACCAGAATAAAGGCGCAATGCCTTGCACCCCTACATATGTATCTCACCTGGTTGGAAACTGCTACATTGGATTAATGACTCTATGGTCATAATCAATTAAAATTTGAGTATCAAGTACAGACAAAAGTTAAGAAAAATGCAGATTGAAGCTACAGAATTTCACTCATCAATGCCTGCAACTTATGTCTCAAGTCGAGCAGACAAAAGAAGAGGTCGTAATTATTAAAGATGGTAAAGCGATCGCCAAGCTAGTACCACTGGAAACATCCCCCCCAAAATCGATTATTGGTTATCTGAAAGATACAGTAATTATTTATGATGACCTCATTGCACGTACTGGCGAGATGTGGGAGGCTGATACGTAATGAATGATTTCTCGTTCTCGATACCCATATTTGGGTAATTAATAATAACATAGATAGACTATTGGCAAATTGTTTATCAGAGATAATAAGTTTAGCCCACGGTATTGTAGGGCGGGGTGAAGATCGCCCCTACGATTAACCAAATTCAAACGAAAAATAAGACTTTGGTGATTTTTCTATAAACAATGAAAGGGAGCATCCTACGCACTACAAAATTATAAATATGCCAAAACTGCACGCTCCCGAATGAAACAGCCCTGATTTTAGAAACTAATAAAAAGCCTCGTCTTGATTTTCTACGCTTTTAACAATGATTCTCCACCGTCAATCCAAACTTCAGTGCCAGTAATGTGACTCGACATATCCGAAGCAAGAAATAAGACTAATTGGGCAACTTGTTCTGATGTTCCTAGATTACCACCCGTTAAAGGAATTGTTCCTTTGGGAAATTCGACCGGTTCTTGAATTTTATCTAAATTTCTGGTGTGAGTAGTTCCGTGAATATTTGTACCAATCGCACCAGGACAAATTACATTGGCGCGGATGCGATGCTTTGCTAGTTCCAAGGCAATCATTTTTGTAAATGTTACTTGTGCAGCTTTTGAACAAGAATAAGCGGTTGAACCACTATTACTAAAGACACGCGTACCATTAACTGATGAAGTAATAATAATCGAACCACCACGTTCTTTCAAATAAGGTACAGCATATTTTACTGTTAGAAATGTGCCTTTTAAATTAATATTAATTGTTTCATCCCATTCTTCGGGTTCTAATTCGTCAATCGGTGCCCATACCCCGTTAATGCCAGCATTCGCAAAAACAATATCTAACCGTTCCCATTGATTAATAATCTTTTGGGTAATTTGTTGCATATCTTTGGGTTGAGAAATATCCGCAATCAAGGGAATTGCTTCACCACCAATTTCGTGAATTTCGCTAACAGTCGCTTCGATCTCGTCCTTGGTACGTCCGAGTGCAGCTATTTTTGCACCTTGTTTGGCAAATAATATTGCTGTAGCTTTGGCAATGCCAGAACCTGCCCCGGTAATTAGTGCGACTTTATCGAGTAATTGCATAAATTTTCTGATTGTTAAGCTTTGGCAATCCCAAGGTTATTAGCTATTTACTAGCGTTTGATTTACTGCTAACCACTTACTAACATGGTTTAGCATCACTTGGACTAAAAAATAAACTACTAATGGTAGATGTTTTTTATATGTATCTTATGCCTAAGTAAATATTCATTTAGAAACAGATAAATAATGCATAATCGACAGAATAATATGTTTGTTATGGGAATCCGGTTTGATTTATGTTGGCGTGCGTCTGCGCTTAAATATCTAATTATGTGTAGGGTGCGTTAGCAACAGCGTAACGCACCAAGGCCTCGGAACGGTGCGTTACGCTTTCGCTAACGCACCCTACGTCAATAAAAATCTTTGGGGTAGTCCTACAGATAATATGCCATTGGTGCGATGACTTAAAGCTGACAGTTGTAGATACTTCTTGTGGGACAGCACAAAATGTCAGTTAAAAAAGTAGCGCTCAGGAGATAAAAGCGTGTCGAAGCCACCTCAGCCGTTGCTGCAACTACCGATTCAGCGCATAGCCATAGTGCGATCGCGTCAAGGTTTGAGCGATTTACTTTGCGCGATTCCTGCACTTCGAGCCTTGCGTGCAGCTTTTCCTCACGCCCATATTACCCTAATTGGTTTAGCGAAAGCACGTTTTCTCGTCGAACGCTTCAAAAATTACATCGACGAATTCCTCGAATTCCCCGGTTATCCAGGAATTCCCGAAGTCTCTCCCTCGGTTCATCAACTGCCGGCATTTTTTGCCCAAGTTCACTCCTTTGGTTTTGACTTAGCATTGCAAATGCACGGTAATGGTCTAATTACTAATTCTTTCACCGCTTTACTCGGTGCTAGGTTTAATGGTGGGTTTTATGTCCCCGGACATTTTTGTCCTGACGCTAACTATTTCCTGCCCTACCCCGATAGCGAACCAGAAATTTGCCGACATTTACGATTAATGGAATTTTTGGGAATACCACTTCAGGGAGATGAACTCGAATTTCCACTTCAAGAACCAGACTTTTTGGAATTGAATCAAATTCCCGAAATGCGGTATTTACAGCAAGTTAAATATGTTTGCATTCACACTGGTGCTAGCGTACCTGAACGACGATGGTCTGTAGAACACTTTGCAAAAGTTGGGGATGCGATCGCAGCACGCGGGTATCAAGTTGTACTAACTGGCACAATTGCCGAAGCCAATTTAACGCAGGCAGTTTCCCGAAGAATGCAAACCCAAGCAATTAATTTAGCTGGAAAAACTAGCTTGGGGGCAATGGCTGGACTACTAATCCACGCAGAGTTAGTAGTTTGTAATGATACAGGGATTTCGCATTTAGCCGCAGCATTACATGTCCCTAGTATTGTTATTTTCAGCAACTCGCAAATTTCACGTTGGGCACCACTTGACCGTCAGCGACACCGTGTGTTAAGTCCTGAGTTTAAAGTTCCAAGTTCGGAATGGATTGGGAATCTTCCAAGAAGGGCAGAACAAAATTTACTTGTATCCGCCAAACTTTCTGTTACTCCGGCAATGGTAATGGGGCAAGTAGAGTGTTTTTTAGGTCAGAAGGTATCCACAATCAATCCACACAGCTACTAACCAATACCTTATTAACCTTGCTTAGTCGTTTTGTTTGAGTACCCAGTCGAGATATGCTATTATATCGCGGTCTTCATTATGTTCTAGCATTTTTTCAACGCGGTCTTGGATGCTCATGCTGTCTTTGTCCTTCAAGTTTTGTGCGGTATCTTGTGAATTGTTTTTCAACAAATTGTGTAATCGTTGCAGATACCGTTTTGGTAAAGTCACAGTTATCTCACCTGCGCCAAAAAATTCTAAATTTTTTGTAATCATTTTTGCCCTGTACTTGAGTAATCGTGTTTTTTATCTTACAAAGTTTTAGTTTAGCTAATGTCTACAGATATTGCCTTAATAGCTGATATTTTGAAACCGAGAAAATGCTGAGTTCTTAATAGTACAGTTACATAGAGTACTGTGTAACAACAACAATAAGTATAATCTCGGAATTTGCGAATAATACATACGTTCTACTAATAAATTATTCCAGTATCAAAAAATCTTTAAGTTAGGATATATTGCGATGAAATAGTTACCAATAGATCAAGATTTTATTAGTGTGAATCGAGACTGAGGGGTATAGTACCACATTTTCGAGAATGGCAGAATAGTGGGAGAAAATGCCGATTTTGAAATAGTGAACATGGGTTATTACTGAGAATAAGTGAAGTAATTAGGCTAAAAACTCTGATTAGGAAATGAAATTAGGCAATTCTTGCGAAAATTCCAGCTAACAGATGTATTTCGTTGATTTTGCGAAGTTAAGAATCTAGTGGTCTATGTCATAAGTTTTGATGGGTCGTAGCATAGGCGTCTCGCCTGTGCAGTCCGGTCAGGCGGGATGCCTAACCTACGCACGAGAATACTACAATACCCTCCTTTCGGATAGGGCAAAAAATGCCCTCAGAAGGATGTATGCCTCCGTGGATTAGGGTATAAATAAAAATCAGTGGGAAACTACATCCCGCAAAAGGAGATAGCAAGATGAATCTGAAGGCGATTTTGGAGTTATTTAAGGAAACGTTTGCTGAATTTAGTAAAGATAAAGCTTCTCGCTTGGCAGCAGCGTTGTCATACTATACGATATTCTCGATTGCCCCACTGCTGACAATTGCCATTGCGATCGCAGGTGCAGTATTTGGTGAAGATGCAGCGACAGGTGCGATTGAAGCACAACTTCAAGGTTTAATTGGTGAAGCGGGTGCTACTGTGATCCAAAATGCAATTTTAAATGCGAGTAAACCTCAACAAGGGATAATTGCTTCATTAATTAGTGTTGGTATCTTGATATTCGCTGCAACTGGTTTATTTGTGGAATTACAGGATTCGCTAAATACAATTTGGGAAGTGCAACCAAAACCCGGACGTGCCGTCAAAACGATGTTTCGTCAGCGGTTTTTATCGTTTGCGATGGTGTTAGGGATTGGCTTTTTACTACTTGTTTCGCTAGTATTTAGTGCCATTTTAGCAACTGTGGTTAACTACTTTAGTAATACGCTTCCGGGTACAGCCTTTGTTTGGCCACTCGTTAATTTTATAGTTGGTTTTATTGTCACGACAGTATTATTTGGGTTAATTTTCAAAGTACTACCTGATGTCAAAATTACATGGAGTGATGTTTTAATTGGTGCAGCATTAACTGCATTATTATTTTCCTTTGGTCGATTTTTGTTAGGGCAATATCTTGGTAGAACTAGCTTTAGTTCTACTTATGGTGCGGCAGGTTCGATAGTAGCAATATTGGTTTGGGTTAATTATGCCGCTCAAATTCTATTTTTTGGTGCAGAATTTACGCAGGTTTATGCCCGTAAATATGGTTCGCAAATAGTACCTGATAAAAACGCTATTCCTCTAACCGAAAAAGCTCGTCTTGAACAGGGAATGAAGCCAAAGGGGGATAATAGCGAACGTTTTTCAAGTCGTCCAAAGAAATCTTCTAACTGGTTAAATCGTTTAGTTCGACAATTAAAGCAGCCTAAAAATTTTAAGCGGAAGAGAAATAATTGATAAGTCGATGCTGAAAACGTAGGTTAGGCATCTTGCCTGACCCCAATGAAAATACCCATAAACCTAGCACAAAAAAATTATACACAATCAAAAATTCTCGATTAACAACAAAAGGAGTTCATCGCAAATGTAATATTTTATTCGTAGATAAATTTACTACACTTGTGATAGATTTTATTGATGAAATTGAATTGAAAACATCTGGAGATAGTCAACCCAAATGCAAAAATGGTTAACTGTTGATTGGCACGCAATATTTGTTCCAAGTATTCCAATTCTGGAATTAGTAGTACGCGGGTCAATAGTATATTTAGCTTTATTTTCGGTATTACGCTTCTTGCCTACTCGACAACTAGGAACTTTGGGGATTACCGATTTGCTGGTAGTTGTGCTGTTTACCGAAGCGGCACAAAATGCAATGGCAAGTAATTACACATCAATTACTGAAGGCGCTATTCTAGTTGGAACTGTAATTTTTTGGAGTTATTTGCTCAATTGGTTGGGTTTTAAGATTCCCTGGTTTCAACGTTTTCTCAATCCTCCACCGTTGTTGTTAATAAAAAATGGTCAAACAATTGACCGTCATTTACAACGTGGGTTGATTACTGAAGAAGAGTTGATGAGTCAGCTTCGCCAGCAAGGTATAGAATTTTTGGCAGAAGTTAAGAAAGCATTTTTGGAAGCGGATGGCAGTATTAGTGTTATTCCATTGGAATTGAAAGAACTTCCAAAACACAAGCAAAAAGTATTATAGGAAGTAGAGGATAAATAGTATAGGACTTACGCACGAATCATGCAATTTATGTACCACAGAGGAGCCAGCGCGTTGGGGAGCTTGCGTGCGGGGGTTCCCCCCGTTGTAGCTTGCTTCCCTGTAGGGGTGCAATGTGGCGTTCTCTACGCTTCTATGAATTCTGCGTGATAATTTGTGACCTCAAAACATTCAAAGTCAACAGCCTACCGTGCGGCATCCATAATAATACCATCGTAGTGCGAGCTTCTAGCTCGCTTACTCTATAAAGCGAGCTAGAAGCTACTTTATTATATCAAAATTAAAATATTTTTAAAATGGTATCCTTATTTCCGCCGCACGGTACTAGTATAATTTTATTTTTAATAAAATTGTAAAGATATAAAATTAAAAATTTTTGATTTGCTGACTCGTTTAGTCCCGACTTCCTACTCACTCATTTACTACTCACTCATAAGACCTCGCGGTATGCGGGAAACGAGCGCGGCTTTAGCCCTGAGAGGGAAGCGCTTCGCGTGCGACTTTAGTCGCCGTGGTCTTTCTACCCTAGCTTAAATTCTCTAATCAACCTTTGCATAGCCGAAGACTGAGATACTCCCCAATTTGCGGCGATACTTTCTAGCTTTCTTTTGTCTTCTTCAGACAAGTAAATCATAGAACCTTTTTTCTTAGACATATACATAACTTGCTAATACTGTGATAGTATAATGTTATCACAACATTGCAGGTCGAAACAATGTCTAAAGTTAAAAAATCAATAGGGGTACAGCAAGTCTTGTTGCATCCTGACAAAGAAACAAAAGCAGTACTAGAGTATCTTTGCCAGC
>JANNFJ010001156.1:0-1904 GCA_031379725.1 Calothrix sp. OTE_75_metabat_31 | reverse complement strand
CGGCCTTGGTTTTGAAAGGATAGCACCGAACGCAGGTAAATATGAGTTGATATATTCAAGTGTTTCAATTCATGATACTTTGAAATGTACTTATTCAACTTCAGTTGACGATGGTCATGTATCCGGCGATAGGTATAAACTCATTACTAATGATTCTATTGCAGACTATATAGAAATTACTAAAATTGAAGGCGACCAAATATATGGTGAATTTGAAGTTTCATTAGAAAAGGATACAAGTGTTTATAAGGAAGAAGACTTTTCAACCCCTTTTACGATTATTTTGAGAAATGGGAGATTTCATTCAAGGATTAGTAAGTAACATAAAATCACTAGCGTCCTAACGTTTGAGATAAAAGTTCTTTTAAAGTCTTGTTAGATAAGGGTTTGAGGTTGATTGAAGGTTCAAACGATTTGAAATAACATCACCTTTTTTGAGTTAAGTTTGGCTTAAAAAGCCAATGAACTCAGGAAAATATGTTTTCTCTCAAATTACTTCAATCCTCTCGGCTAACGATTTTATTAAATGTGTTGATCAATATCGGGGTAACTATAAAGTTCTGCATTTCACATGCTGGCATCAGTTGATGTGTATGATGTTTGGACAACTTTCTAATTGTGACAGTTTAACTGATCTGGCAGTAGGTCTGACTGCCCAAAGAAGTAAATGGTATCATTTGGGCATGGGCAGTGGATTATCGAAATCAAATTTAGCTTATGCAAATGAAAATCGAGATTGGCGAATATTTGCAGCTTTTGCTAATACTTTGATTTCACAAGCAAAAATTCTATGTAGAAGCAATTCAGATGTTCTTCCAAAAATTAAAGGAAATGTGTATTCTATTGATTCTACAACCGTTGATTTATGTCTGAATGTATTTTGGTGGGCTAAATTTCGTCAGCACAAAGGAGCTGTAAAATTACATACGCAATTTGATGTTAAAGCTAATATACCAACATTCATAGACATCACAAACGGATTAACCCATGATGTTAATTTTTTGGATAAGATTGTTTATGAAGCCGGTGCATTTTATATTGCTGACAAAGCATACATTGATTTTGAACGACTATATGTTATTGAGGAAGCGGAAGCGTTTTTTGTAACACGAGCAAAGGATAACATGAATTATCGTAGGTTATACTCAGCTAAAGTTAATAAATCGAAAGGAATAAAATGTGACCAAATTATTATGCTCAACAATTATTACTCTTCAAAAGAGTATCCAGAAAAAATGCGAAGAATAAAATATTACGATAATGAAACAGAAAATGAATTTGATTTTATTACAAATAACTTCCGATTATCTGCGCTTAAAATTGCTGAACTATACAAAAACCGCTGGTCTGTTGAATTATTCTTTAAATGGATTAAGCAGCACTTAAGAATAAAAACATTTTGGGGTTATTCTGAAAACGCTGTAAGAATACAAATTTACTCAGCAATCATTGCCTACCTTACAATTTCAATTATGAAAGAACAGATGCAACTAAAACAGACCAATTACGAAATATTACAGATTTTGAATTTTTCTTTAATCGACAGAATCCCCATCCAGCAGTTGTTTCAGGACTATTATCTACAAAACTTTAAAGAACCAAATTGTAATCAATTGAAACTCAATCTATAATGTTAGGACGTTAGTAACATAAAATCAAATCTAATAAAACTGTTCTGAAGGAAAATGCGGCGGAAAAGCACAAAACCAACCATGCACGGCACTGCATCAGCAACCGACTGTTAAATCATGTACTGATTAGTAGTCAAGCTAGTCACTATTATCTTACTGATGTGTTTCACTTCTAAAATATCAATAACATCTGCAACAGTTATTTTGGATTTGCACCATTTTGGAATTGCATTCACAAATTTTCAACTATATCACCATACGAATCCCAAAAAC
>JANNFJ010000055.1:0-4578 GCA_031379725.1 Calothrix sp. OTE_75_metabat_31 | reverse complement strand
TGCTTGCTCGCGGTCTTGTTGGTAAAGTGGTTCTAATCGCAAAATTAACTCCCTATCATCATCTTCTAGTTCTTGATTTAATCTTAAATTTTGGCGCAGATTATAAACTAATTCTAACGTTGCCTTTTGGTATGGATGGTTTAATGGTAACGCTTGCAAGTCGATAATTGCTTGCTCCTGTACAGTTCCTCTACCCAACAATCTTAACCACAACGTTTCGGATGTGCGAGGTAATTGATGTATCGCTACAATTGCTGCACGCAGGGTGTCGCCCAAAAAGTAAACTCCTGGCAACCATCCTCTCTTCTTTTTAACATTAAAACCAGATAGTTTTTCCGGAGATATTGTTGGAGTTAGAACCCACAACTTAGGTATTTCCGAATTTTTAAGTTCGGTATTTTTTGCCGTAGAGACGCGCCTTAGTTTACCCCAAACATCCAATAGTTTTTTAAGGGAATCACAGATTTCGTCATCGGAAACAGGATTGCGAAATGCTTCTAATAGCGCGGGATATTCGGCAAATTTTCCAAGTAATCCCAAGACTTTTAAATTATCAGATTGCACGTCAACAGGAGTAAACAAAACATCTATTTCTTTTATCTCCCCTAATATATCCTTTGAAATTTCAACCTTTCCATACGGTTTGAGTAATTCCTCTAAATAGTCTTTGGCAAACTTGTCGTGTACGAATCGCGTCATGGTAAATGCTGATTTATTGTAGATGCAACTACTATTATTCTACATGCTTTAATCATCATAAAATAGATTTATGTTAATTACATTTTATCAAGTAATTTGAGTTACTTAAAAATGAACATAAACACTTTATTCATTATAAAAAAATCGAGGTTTTATGATTCAAGAAACACGTAATTATTTAGAAATTGGTAATTTTGACATTGCTGAAAATATTACTTAATAGCTAGCAACTAGCTGTATGTACATGCTTTTTGCTAAAGAAAACGCGCAGTTGCATAAGTACTGAGCTACAAGAAATAGTATGCTTAGTTAGCAAGCATCCGCGCTTCGCAATTATGGGTATGGTAATGAAAAAACGGCATCACAATCTCAAATTTTTTACGTGTCTCGCTTCTACTATATTCGTTAGTGTGCTTTTACTTTCTCAAGTCTCGACAGTCCAAGCTGGTTATAATTTTGCGATTGGAGCAAAGCTTGCGGAAGCTAATGAAGGGGGTGCGCGTGCGGAAGCCCAACGATTATATGATGAGGGGGTAAAACTATTTGGGCAAGGGACAGCAGAATCTTGGGGACAGGCGATTAGCATATTGCAACAGGCACTCAAGCTTTGGCAACAAGTTGATGATAAATCTCAAGAAGCCTCCACCCTCAGAGATATTGGCTTAGTCTACGACTATTTGGGAGAAAAGCAGGAGGCACTCAAGTACTACAACCAAGCTCTAGCCCTATTCCGTGCAGTAAATGACAGGCGAGAGGAAGCCTCCACCCTCAAAAATATTGGCTTAGTCTACGACGATTTGGGAGACAACAAACAAGCCCTTGATTTTTATAATCAAGCTTTTGCGATTTTACAGGCAAATAACTATTTACCAGAACAAGCAGATGCACTAGCAAGTATCGCATTGAATTACCAACTATTGGGTGAAACAGAGAAAGCACTTGATTATTACCAACAAGCACTAAAAATTTATCGCCAAACTAAAAATTTACCAAAACAAGCAAAGACACTTGCCTCGATAGGCTTACTTTATGCTTCAAAGGGCGATCGCCCTTCAGCAGAAAAATCTATCCAGCAAGTATTAGAGTTGCAAAAAACAATCCCAAGCCAATTGCAGCAAAACGAGAGAACTCAAATAGATACCCTGAATATTCTCAGTCAAATTGCTATCAGCTATTTTGGCTTGGGCGATATACAGCAACAAATCTTCTACTTAAATCAAGGACGAATTATAGCCCACGAGGTAGGTAGAACCCAGGATGAAACACGTTTTATTTCTGATATTGGTGAAGCTTATTATAACTTAGGTGAAACACAAAAAGCCAAAGATAATTTTACTCAAGCTCTAAAGCTGCAACGCGAAATCAAAGATTATGCAGGAGAAGCTAAAACACTAGTAAATATTGCCTCTATTGATACCAAATCAGGAGAGTTTCAGCAAGCTCTAGATCAACTTAACCAAGCACTGTCCATTTCTAAGCAAAAACAAAACTTATTTTTAGAAGGAGAGATTCTTTCGCAGATGAGTGAAGTTTACAGAGGATTAGGGGCTTATGAATTAAGTATCGAAACAAATAAAAAAGTTTTGGTAATATATCAGAAAAGCGCTCCCAACTTAGTCGGAATTACTCTAGGAAGCATAGGAACTTCTTATCTAGCAAGCTGCTTCTATCAAAAAAAGCCAGAAGATTGTGATCAAACATTCAACTATTTAAAGCAGGCTTTAGAATACGTCCACGAAAAAGCTTATGTTTTTCAGGAAATTAGTATCCTTGTAAATATTGCTACAGCTTATTATGTATTGAAAAAATATCCCCAAGCAATTATTAATGGCAAACAAGCTTTGGAATTATCTCGCAAATATAACCTTGAAGCTGGAGAAAATGTTTCCCTTCTAACCTTAAGCGGTTTGTACGAGGGTGCAGGGGATTATCAAAACGCTCTTGATGCCAGCAAACAATCTTTGTTACTATCGCAAAAGCTGAGAGATTTATCATCACTTGCCACCGTTTACAGAAATCAAGGCAAGATTTACGCCTCTATGAAACAGCCGCAGCAGGCGATAGAGGCTTATAATCAACAACTAAAGCTAGCAAAGCAAATAGGCGACACATCCAATCAAACTTTCCCACTGTATAAAATAGCCATTATTGAGCGCGATCGCAAAAATTTCAATCAAGCCAAGACGAATATAGAAACAGTCATCAATATTATTGAGCAGAAACGCAGCAAAGTCACCAGCCAAGACTTTCGTTCTTCCTATTTTGCGACAGTGCAGGACTACTACGAATTTTACGTCGATCTGTTGATGCAACTGCACAAAAAATACCCATCCAAAGGATACGATGCCAAGGCTCTAAATGCTAGCGAGCGATCGCGTGCTAGAGGACTTGTAGAACTATTAGCCGAAGCAAACGCCAAAATCCGCAAGGGTGTTGACCCCAAACTGCTAGCATCTGAGCAGCTTTTACTCGATAAAATCGATGCTACTCAAAAGCAAATCCAAGAACTAGCAGTGAAACCCAACACCGAAGCCAGAATCGAAGCACTCAAGAAAGAAAGCGAAAATTTCCTCACCCAATACCGCTCATTGCAAACTCAAATCCGCACTAGTAGCCCAGAATATGCTGCACTCAAGTATCCAGAACCCTTAGAGTTAAAGCAAATTCAGCAACAACTCGATTCCGACACTGTATTACTGCAATATTCCTTGGGTAAAGACCGCAGCTATCTTTGGGCAGTCACACCCGATTCTCTCCAAGCTTACGAACTTCCCGCACAGAAACAAATCGAAGACGCTGCAAATAACTTCCGAGATATCATGCTTTCCGGTGGCACTCCTTACGGCAAAGATAACCCTGATGCAATAAATAAGCCTGCTTCCCAACTGAGTCAAATAATTCTCGCACCCGTCGCTGACAAGTTAGGGAAGAAACGGTTAGTAATTGTCGCTGATGGAGTTCTGCAAAATATACCCTTTGCAGCATTAGCTGACCCCGAAGCAAAAGAACGAAACAAATCATTAGGCGCATATCAGCCGCTGATTGTCAATCATGAAATCGTTAATCTACCTTCCGTTACCGCTCTAGCTACCCACCGAAAACAACTAAACAACCGCCAACTCGCACCCAAAACCTTTGCAGTCCTTGCCGACCCCATATTTGCTGCTGATGATGAGCGAATCACTGGCAAAAAACCTGCCTTTGCTCCCGAATTCAACCTCAATCCGACTCTTCAACGAGCCATAAAAAACCTCAAGCGTACCGGATTGTCGCGTTTAGAAGGTACACGTAAGGAAGCTGAAGCTATTCTCAAACTTGTATCACCATCGCAAAGCCTACATGCATATGATTTTGATGCCAATTACAACTTCGCAAACAGCAAAGAACTTAAGCAATATCGGTTCTTACTATTTGCCACTCACGGTATTGTCGATACTACCAGTCCTGAGTTATCGGGAATTGCCCTCTCGCAAATCGATAAAGAGGGCAAGCAAGTTAAAAATGGCTATCTGCGTTTGGGTGACATCTTTAACTTAGATTTGGGTGCAGAGTTAGTGGTGCTAAGTGCCTGCGAAACGGGCTTAGGCAAAGATGTCAAAGGTGAAGGCTTGATGGGATTGACAAGAGGACTTATGTATGCTGGGTCGAAGCGTGCAGTGGTTTCCTTGTGGCAAGTTGACGATAAAGGAACATCGCAATTGATGCCTAAATTTTACTCTTCGGTACTACAGGGTAAATCTCCGACAACAGCTTTGCGCGATGCTCAACTACAACTGTGGCATGAAAAAACATTCCAAAATCCTTATTATTGGGCAGCTTTCACCTTACAAGGTGAATGGCGATGAAGAACCGATTACCCATCTGAAAATAATACTTTTT
>JANNFJ010000052.1:0-5204 GCA_031379725.1 Calothrix sp. OTE_75_metabat_31 | reverse complement strand
CCCCCGTCTCCCCTGTCTCCCCCCTCCCCCCCTCTGCCCTGTCTCCTCCCTCTCCCTCATCTCATCCCCTCACTCCCTCCGAAACTATGAGCGAAAATCCTCGTGACGTGCAAGTATTGCCAATTGCGACGAACACCACAGTATTACGGGCACGCAGTTGGACAAGGCAGCGTTTTGAAATCGAATTTGCATTATCTAGGGGTACTACATCGAATTCTTATGTAATTGCGGGTGATAAAATTGCGATTATTGACCCACCTGCAGAGACTTTCACGGAAATATATAAGGAAGCTGTGCGTCGCTGTTTGGAACTGACAAACATCGATTATGTGGTTATCGGTCACTTTAACCCGAATCGCATGGCAACATTGCGATCGCTTCTCGAAATTGCCCCGCAGTTAACCTTTGTCACCTCGGTTCCCGGTGCAGCATATCTGAAAGCAGCATTTTCTAACACCGATATCAAGGTAATTGCCATGCGTGGTAAGGAAACCTTGGATTTGGGCAAAGGTCACGTATTGAAATTCATCCCTACTCCTAGTCCTCGGTGGCCGGAACAAATTTGCACCTATGACATGCAAACGCAAATTCTCTATACAGGGAAACTATTTAGTGCCCATGTTTGCGGGGATGAAGTTTTTGATGAGGATTGGAGTAAATTTAAAGATGACCAGCGCTATTATTACGATAGCGTTATGGCTCCCAATGCCAGTCACATCAAAGCTGCTTTGGAGAAAATCTCCGACCATCAAGTACGCATGTTAGCTGTTGGTCACGGGCCTTTGATTCGTTACGGTTTGTTGGAACTAATTAAACATTACGAAGAATGGAGCCGTTCGCAAACCGACCGCGAAATTAAGGTAGCATTACTTTATGCATCTGCATATGGAAATACCGCAACCTTAGCACAGGCGATCGCACTCGGTTTAACCAAAGGTGGTGTCGCTGTCGAGTTGATGAATTGCGAGTTTGCCGAAGCTGATGATATCCGTGATGCAGTGGAAAAATCCGAAGGCTTTATTATTGGTTCCCCCACAATTGGCGGTCACGCACCCACACCCATCCATACTGCCCTGGGAACAGTTTTATCAATTGGTGACAATAGCAAATTAGCGGGTGTATTTGGTTCCTACGGGTGGAGTGGAGAAGCTTTCGATTTAATCGAAGGCAAGCTCAAAGAAGCTGGTTTCAAATTTGGGTTCGATACAATACGCGCCCGCTTCAAACCATCCGAAAAAATACTTAAAGATTGCGAAGAAGCTGCCACCGATTTCGCCCAAACATTACGACGTGCTAAGAAACTCCGCTTGCCCCAACCTGCTGCCAGTCAGATGGAACAAGCTGTAGGACGCATTGTTGGTTCGGTATGCGTAATTACCGCAAAACAGGGTGAAATCGCCACCGCGATGATGGGGGCTTGGGTATCGCAAGCTACCTTCAATCCACCCGGTTTAACTATAGCTATTGCTAAAGAACGGGCAATCGAATCGTTGCTGCATTCGGGTAATAAATTTGCCTTAAATATTATCGCCGAAGGCAACCAGCAAGAATATATCAGACACTTCCGCAAGACCTTTGCACCGGGAGAAGACCGATTTAAAGGGTTTGGAACAATTCAAGCCGATAATGGGTGTACAGTATTTACGGATGCGATCGCGTATCTTGAACTTAGTGTCAGTCAGCGGATGGAATGCGGCGACCACTGGGTGATATATGCCACCGTAGATAATGGGAAGCTGATTCAACCCGAAGCTATCACCGCAATTCACCACCGTAAGTCTGGAAATTATTATTAATTAGACATCTGGTGAATAACAATGTAGAGACGCGATATATCGCGTCTTTTTATATATTTCGCGTCTTTTTCTGCATTTCGCGGATTTTTCCCTTTCCGTCAAAATACCCATAACCCCCACTAGCAAAAGGCCCAATATAGAATCTGCTTCAGGAACAGTCGCAATGCTAATAGTGTTGATAGCAATTGCACGATTCGGTGCAGATGTCCTAAAAACTAACCGTGAAATATTCGCAGTGTCGCTACTCACACCAAGAAACAAAGCAGAATTATCAAGTGCTAAAGAAGAAGTTCCCTTTGCCTCAAATGCACCAAGCAAGTTATTGCTACTATCAAAAGCGGAAATAAATCCTGTAAATGTTGGAGTATCATCCACATTTATTTGAGTGCCAGCACTTTTAACAGGTTTATCGAAAGCAATAGTTATAGGCCCGGGGTTGCCAACCGCAGGGAAAGAAGTTGGTCTGAAACCAGTGAAGAGGGCAAAATCACCATTGGCAAAGTTAGTGGGAACACCTTTAGGTGCTGGGGAAGTTTGAAAAATAAATGGTGGAGTAATGGAAGCAACCGTTGAACGGGCAATATCGACTTTAATCCCCAACCCTTGAAGCGATGTTGCCGAAAAAGAATTTGGTAAAAGAGCATTTGGGTTGGGAGAAAAAGGGTTAAAAACTTTACCTAAACTCGACCAATCAAGCTGGTCATTACTACCCAAAGCTGAACGGTCTTGAATTAATGTAAGTGCTTGAACAGGCGAGAAAAGTGCTGAAATCAAGATGCATACTGTACTTACAGCAACACCATTAAAGATATTTTTGACAGATAAATTGATTATTTGAGCCATTCTATATATCAGAAAGCTTTGTGCATATGACGAGTAGAATTTAATCATACGCAATTTTTTTTGTATTAATTAAGAAGATATCGTAAATTAACCGTAAAATTACTTATTTTCATCATCTTCGCAAATGCAAATGCGATCGCTCAAATCTCATATCTCAATACTGCAAAGGATTTGCCAAAAAATTAAATTTGGTAGGTTGGGGAGTCACAGAGGAAGCGGGGGTTCCCCCCGTTGTAGCAAGTGGCGGTGGAACGAACGCGAGTGCGTGTCCCCTTGGGACTCAGTGAAACCCAACATTTTCAGGCATTCGTTGGGTTATACCAGTTTAATATGAAGCTGCATAATATAGAACCCCACCCTAACCCTCCCCGCTTGCGGGGAGGTAACCGGATTTTCCCCTCCCCGCTTGCGGGGAGGGGATTAAGGGGTGGGGTAAAATTCTATGCAGCTAGCCCAAAGGGCTAGCTGAGTCCTAAGAGGACACGCTACGCGAACGCTAACACATATAATTGGTATTACGCTACGCTGCACCCAGCCTACGAATAATCCAAAACCTACGCAGTATTGTCTCATATCTAACTGCATAAAGTACAAATACTGTGTAGCAAAATCTTACGCATGAAAATTAGTTCTTTTTAAACGACTTCCACTATCAGCATCAAATTCAGGTCGGAAGGTAGGCTAAAAATCATCGGACTTACGCAAAATTCGTGGAATAACTAACCACACAGACACAGAGAAGCAAGTGCGTTGCGGAGCCAGGTGCAGCACGGAGTAAATAGCGGGTTTAGGAGAGTTTTTGCGTAAGTCCTAAATCAATATCGACTTTTTCAAAGATTCCGCAATTATCACCAAGACAGTCGCAGTCACAATGTGTAATCTTTGACATGTATATCAGTGATTGGCATTTATTTTTACCTGAAGCCAAGCACTAAAACAACATATTTATACTTCAAATGTTTGCTTCTGTCATGATTCCAGAAAAACCCAAACCTAGATTCCCGCTTTGGCAATATTTAAATCAGCCATTAATCGATAGCGAGAAACCAGCGATACTCAATCCCCGTCGTTTCGCACAAATTTACCATGTCGAACTTTTAGAACGCTGTTGGAAAAAAGAATGCGATGCCAAAGGGCAGTATTGAGATAATTACAAATGCTTAGTACTTCTACGGGGAACCGCTTCCCCGTAAGCTTTATATTGTGTTGCGTTATAAGACCAAGCAAGGTAACTTTCTAATTTTTCTGTGGCAAAAACCAAGTTCCTTCTAATTTCACACGACAGATAGATATTAAGCTGCGGGAAAAAGATAACCTAGATATTACCTGTTCGGAAAAAAAAATCTATGCTCGTAGTTCATCATCTTAACAACTCACGTTCACAACGGATATTGTGGTTGCTTGAAGAATTAGGTATCGAATACGAAATCAAGTATTACGAACGCGATAAACAGACAATGTTAGCACCGGAATCGCTGCGTCAAATCCATCCGCTTGGTAAATCACCAGTGATTACAGATGGTGACATTACGGTGGCTGAATCGGGTGCCCTGGTCGAATACCTAGTGAGTCACTACGGCAACGGTCGGCTAATTCCAGCCTCCGACACACCAGAGCATTTGCGTTACACCTACTGGCTGCATTATGCTGAAGGTTCGGCAATGCCACCGCTAGTTATGCGGCTCGTTTTTGAGCTTTTTAATATTAAAAATGACGCGATGGACGCATTTATTATGCCCCAAATCAATCTTCACTTCGACTACATCGAAGGCGAACTCAGTAAAAATACTTGGTTCGCAGGCAACGAATTTACAGCCGCCGATATCCAAATGAGCTTTCCTGTGGAAATGGCCGCTACACATTCCCAGGATGTCGAGAAACGACCAAAGATGAAAGAATTTCTCGAACGTATTCACGCACGACCTGCTTACAAACGTGCTATTGAACGCGGAGGTAAATATGACTTTGCAACTGGGATTCAATAAGACTATTCTATTGAAAATGTATCAAAAATAAATCTTGTAGGATAGGCATCTTGCCTGTCTTTTATATTTGTCGGACAGTCCATTACTGTTCGTTGCTAAATTTTCGGCGAACGCAGGGTAGTCAGTAATAATACCGACCACGGCACTTTGATATCAGGTATAAACTGCGAGTATTTTCTCAATCCAGATAAGGCAAAGGGGAGTAAAAATCTTAGAGAACGTAAGGATACAGGACGCTCTCCATTTTCATCGACAAGGTTATACTTTTGAGCCAGTTCAGCAACAATTTGTACCAATCCTGTGCGACGCATAATATTTGGGTCAGCGGCAAGTTGAGCGATCGCTCGTCCCGTTAATAGAGGAGTTTCCCAATTATATCGCTCGCTGAATACCGAATTCCTGGTGTCGGCTAAAGCTTTTTCGTCCATATCAGCAGCCATACTGCTGATGTGTTCGGTACCAACAATACCTGGATAAATAGATACACAAGCCACATTCTCGGCTTTTAAGTCAACAGCCATATCAGCAGCTAGTCTGTCACAAGCTGATTTTCCTGCCCCATATGCAGCACCAAATATAT
>JANNFJ010000029.1:0-14991 GCA_031379725.1 Calothrix sp. OTE_75_metabat_31 | reverse complement strand
GTACATCCTCAAAATTTAACAAACTGATATTTTGCACCAGCGACATTTTATGTTATAAAAAGAACTAATTACTTGCGGATTTTGACACTGCTTCATAACCCGCATGGGGTTGTAAACCCCATGCTAATAGCAAAAGTCCTCTATAAGAGGACTGAAGAAAAAACATTATTTTTGCTACATGACATTGGTGTATACGTAGATTATACAGTTAGGTATATTTCGATGAGCTAACATTAATTGCGTTTTTAATTAAGTACAGATAATGCTGGGTAACACTCCGTTCCACCCAACCTATAAGATATTGCAAAAAACAAAGGGTGGATGAAATATCCACCCGCAAAAAAGTAGTTTCAAGTCACAATTGAAATATTATTTATTTCCTTGAGCAGCTTGTACACCTTTACATAACCCATAACCAAGTAAGCCAGCTACTGCAACAACACCTGCGACTGGGAGCGTAACAGTAGTTATTGTTGTAAATCCCAAAACACCTAAAATACCAGGTGCAGAGGAAGTGATTGTAGCTACTGTAAATGAGCCTGTTCCTGCTGCTCCAGCAGTAGCCACAATACTACCTAAAGTTTTTGCATCATCTAACATTTGATTATCTCCTATCTTGCCTTTGTGTACAAATCTTAGTCACTTACTACTTAAAAGTTAAGTTATATAAACCTGCACCAACCTCCTTATAAATAACGAAATATTCTTAAACTTTGTGCAAAGCACCGCATTAAGCTATCTTATTTTCTTAGTTAAGAAAATATAGTTAACATGACCTCAGTTTATCCTCACAACAAAGCCAAAGCCCTCAAACCTGGCAGCCAGCGTCCTGCCAAAGAATTGTGCAGCGAATGCGGACTTTGCGATACATACTTTGTTCATTATGTCAAAGAAGCTTGCGCGTTTATCAATCAGCAATTTGAAGCACTCGAAAAGCAAAGTCACGGACGCGATCGCAATCTCGACAACCCCGACGAACTCTATTTTGGCGTGCATCAGCAAATGATAGCAGCACGCAAACAACAACCCATCGAGGGGGCACAGTGGACGGGGATTGTTAGTTCAATTGCCATTGAAATGCTTAATCGTGGCATGGTAGAAGGTGTCGTATGCGTGCAAAACACCAAAGAAGACCGCTTTCAACCGATGCCCGTTATTGCCCGTACCCCCGAAGAAGTACTCGCAGCGCGGGTAAATAAACCAACTTTATCCCCGAATCTTTCTGTATTGGAACAAATCGAACAATCAGGAATGAAGCGGCTTTTAGTAATTGGTGTCGGTTGCCAAATCCAAGCATTGCGGGCAGTTGAGAAGGAATTAGGATTAGAAAAGCTTTATGTATTAGGTACGCCCTGTGTTGATAATGTTACCCGTGCGGGGCTACAAAAATTCCTCGACACTACGAGTAAATCCCCCGACACAGTTGTTTATTACGAGTTTATGCAGGACTTCCGAGTTCACTTCAAACATGAAGATGGTTCGACTGAATTAGTACCTTTCTTTGGGTTGAATACCAAGGAACTCAAAGATGTGTTTGCACCTTCGTGTATGAGTTGCTTTGACTACGTAAATTCTCTGGCTGATTTAGTAGTAGGGTATATGGGCGCACCCTTTGGCTGGCAGTGGATTATGGTGCGAAACGATACGGGTAAAGAGATGTTGGATTTAGTACAAGACCAAATCGAGACTCAGCCTGTAATGTCGCAGGGAGATCGGAAAGCTGCTGTGCAGCAAAGTATACCTGCTTACGATAAAGGGGTGACTCTGCCGATGTGGGCTGCGAAACTGATGGGGGTGGTGATTGAGCGAATTGGTCCGAAGGGGTTAGAATATGCGCGGTTTTCGATTGATTCGCACTTTACGCGCAATTATTTGTATGTGAAGCGGAATTATGGGGAAAAGTTGGAGAAGCATGTTCCGGAGTTTGCGAAGCGGATTGTGGGGCAGTATAAGTTACCGGGGTAAGAGAGGGTCACGCAGAGGCGCAGAGGCGCAGAGAGGAGGGGGAGAGAAGAGGAGAGGTCTATAAGTTGTTTACGACTCGGATGATGCCGTCTTTGATTAGTACGGTGCTAAAATTTATGATTAATCCAAGTCGTTTATCGGCTAGACGTATATAAGTCAGTAATTTCTTTTTGAATACTGGATGAATTGCTTCTACAGATTTTAGTTCGACAATTACCTTGTTTTCAACTAATAGGTCAGCTCGGAAGCCTTCTTCCATGTGGATACCTTCATAAACTATTGGAATTGGCACTTGACGGGCTACAATTAGTCCTCGCTTTTTCAACTCATATTTCATTGCTACCTCATACACTGATTCCAGTAACCCAGGCCCCAGCCTCGTATGAATCTTATAAGCAACGTCAACAATTATCCCCGAAATTTCATTCTCATGCATTACCCCTACTCCTCAAACAACTCTCTGCGCCTGGTGCGCCTCTGCGTGACACCATTTTAACCTGGGGTATTCTACACAACTTGCGTATTATCCACTAAATTTAGCAACACAATGGCAGGCAAGATGCCTACCCTACGCTGCTTTCCCAATTTTCTCAATCGCATCTTCCAGCGCTAGAGCAACATGAGTCCAATGCGTCCCCCCCTGGCAATACACTATATAAGGTTCGCGCAAAGGCCCATCGGCAGAAAACTCTAAAGTACTACCCTCGATAAATGTACCCCCTGCCATCACTACCTGACTCTCGTAACCCGGCATATCGTCGGGGATGGGGTCGAGGTAGGAACCAATGGGAGAATTTTGTTGAATTGCTTTACAAAATGCAATCAGTTTTTCTGCCGAACCAAGTTTAATCGCTTGAATCACATCCCGACGCGGTTCAAAGGGTGCGGGTTTGACCGGATAGCCGAGCTTGTCAAATACGTAACCAGTAAGGTGCGTCCCTTTCATTGCCTCCCCGACCATTTGCGGTGCTAAAAATAAGCCTTGAAACAGCAGCCGTAATTGGTCGAAAGTCGCACCACCTTCCCTACCAATACCAGGCGCTGTGAGGCGACAGGCGGCAGCTTCCACAAGGTCGGCACGTCCAGCAACGTATCCACCAGCGGTGACGATTGTACCGCCGGGATTTTTGATTAAAGAACCTGCCATTAAATCGGCACCAACGTGGGTTGGTTCTTGGGTTTCGATAAATTCGCCGTAGCAATTATCAACAAAACAAACGGTGTTCGGATTTTGCTGTTTGACAATCTTGACAATTTTCTCGATTTCTGAAACCGATAAACTCGAACGCCAAGAATAGCCACAGGAACGTTGAATCAGCACTAAGCGGGTTTTTTCTCGAATCGATTGGCTCAATTTTTGCCAATCAATCGTCCCTTCTAAAGTAAGATCCAATTGTCGGTAACTTATGCCAAACTCGATTAGAGAACCTTGACCGTGACCCCTTAAACCAATGACTTCTTCTAAAGTGTCATAGGGTGCGCCGGCTACGGCTAGCATCTCATCACCAGGACGAAGTACACCAAATAAGGCACAGGCGATGGCATGGGTTCCCGAAACGAATTGTACTCGCACCGCAGATGATTCTGCACCCATGACCTGGGCAAAGACTTTATCTAAGGTTTCTCGCCCTAAATCGTCGTGTCCGTATCCAGATACACCTGCAAAGTGGTGCGCCCCAACATTATGATGGCGAAAGGCATTCAAAACTCGTTGGAGATTTTGCTTGACTGTCGCGTCAATTCCGGAAAAAATCTTTAATAGTGCCTGTTCGGCTTCTTGCAGCTGTTCTAAGCTGTTCATTGGTTCCTCGCTCACAATTTCGTTTACAATTCGTTATATATAAGATTCTGCGGATTCATAACGCACAGCAACAATGCTTACGTGACGGGTCACGCTTACCCAGGTTAAACAAATCCTACTCAGGTTATTGCATGACAATTGCTACAACAACCGATTCCCAACTTAATTGGACTCACATCTTATTTTTCTCCTCCTTGCATGTTGGCGCTTTACTTGCTTTTTTACCAAGCAATTTTAGCTGGCAGGCATTCGGTGTGTTTGTCTTCCTCTACTGGCTAACCGGTTGCTTAGGCATTACGCTAGGTTTTCACCGCTTAGTTACCCATCGGAGTTTCCAAACCCCCAAATGGCTAGAATATTTTCTCGTACTTTGCGGTACTCTTACGTGCCAAGGTGGGCCAATTGCTTGGGTTGGTATGCACCGTCTCCACCATTTACATTCCGACCAAGAAAAAGACCCTCATGATTCCAATAAGGGTTTTTGGTGGAGTCACATTGTTTGGATGTTTTATCAATCGCCTGGCTTTGCTGAAGTTCCCCGTTTTACAAAAGACATTTCTGAAGACCCCTTCTACAAGTTTTTAGAAAAAAATATGATCCTAATCCAGGTAGTCCTGGGTTTATCGCTGATGGCAATTGGTGGTTGGTCATTTGTCGTTTGGGGTGTTTTCGTTCGTCTGATTGTCGTTTGGCACTTCACATGGTTTGTAAATAGCGCAACTCACAAATTTGGCTATAAAACCTACGACTCAGGCGACCATTCTACCAACTGTTGGTGGGTGGCATTGCTTACCTATGGTGAAGGCTGGCATAATAACCACCATGCTTACCAATATTCGGCACGTCACGGCTTAGAATGGTGGGAAATCGACTTTACTTGGATGACTATTCAAGTGTTGCAATTTCTGGGTTTGGCAAAAAATGTCAAGCTTCCAGAGAAGCAAGCAGTCCGCCTAACCTAGTCTCCGGATTTAATGCTTTTTCCCTTGAACAATGTAAAGCATTATCCCAGATTCTTGAGTCTTCCGGCGCAAAAATTTTATTACCCCCGCTTCAAACCTACATTCAGTTTTCGCGGGGGTTTGAAATGATGGTTATTTTGCTATAATCCAAGACGCAAGTGTTACAAAACTTTACTAGTAAGTCACTTTTATGAGAATTAAGAGTTCTTGTAGGATAGGCATCCTGGCTGTCATTTATGAATAGGCATCCTGCCTGTCATTGGCTTTAATTTTTAAGCCAGTAAAAACTTATTAACTCTAGGACTCAGAACTTCTAAAAGTGGTTTGGCAGCGAGGAGTGTTTTTCTCAGGTATACATGACAACATCAATAGTCAATAGCGAACAGATTCGCAAAAGCGCAAATATCGGCGTTTCCAGCGACCTTGGTCATTCCGACCTCAAGTTAAAACATATTATCAAGTCTTTGCCAAGCGAATGCTTTCAAAAGGATAGCCGCAAAGCTTGGACAAAATTAATAGTTAGTGTCCTGATGGTGGCTTTAGCTTATGCAAGTTTAATTGCATCACCCTGGTATCTTTTACCATTGGCATGGATTTTTACAGGTACAGCATTAACGGGCTTTTTTGTAATTGGACATGATTGCGGACACCGTTCTTTTTCTAAGCGGCACTGGGTTAATGACTTAGTAGGCCATTTAGTTTTTGCTCCGTTAATTTACCCATTTCATGCTTGGCGGATTGGTCATAATTATCACCACAAGCATACAAATAAAATTGATTTCGATAACGCTTGGCATCCCATTCGTCCCGATGTATTTGAGAACAGCAGTTTCGGGTGGCGTGTAACTCTAAAAACGTTTTTAACCAAGAAGCTTTGGTGGCTTGGTTCGGTGGGGCATTGGGCTATGATACATTTTGACCCCAATAATTTCCTCGAAAAAGACCGTCCCAAAATCAAGCAGTCGATTGCAGTCGTAGCTGTGTTTGCTGCGATCGCATTTCCCACTCTTCTAATTACAGGTGGTATTTGGGGATTTATCAAATTTTGGGCTATACCTTGGTTGGTGTACCACTTCTGGATGAGTACATTTACTTACGTTCACCACACCGCACCTGATGTTCCTTTTAATCGAGTGTCGAAATGGAACGAAGCGATCGCGCAATTGTCGGGTACAATCCATTGCGACTATCCACGCTGGGTAGAGTTTCTTTGCCACGATATCAATGTCCATGTACCGCACCATATTTCAACTGCGATTCCTTCGTATAATTTGCGGATGGCGTATACCAGTATTAAGGAAAATTGGGGTACATACCTCCACGATGAATCTAATTTTTCGTGGACTTTGATGAAGGAGTTGACAGATAAATGTCAGCTGTACAAAGAAGATAATGGTTATTTGACTTTCCAAGAATACGAAAGTAGCAAATAACACAAAACTAAAACCTCTCCACTTTATAGGAGAGGTTTGTTTTGACAGGTAGATTATACTCATTGTTAGTATTATTCAATACCTTGACGCGCTGAAATTTAAATTGGGGATGGTGTCGTATCTCAAATATTGCACCCGACATTTAAATAAAATATTGCCCCCTATACCCCACCCTATATTCTTTCTAGCTTAATGATACAGTCAGCAGTCAAAGTAACTTACGCAAAAAATATCGGCTTTCAAAAAGAACTCAATCAAAGAGTTAATGCTTATTTTGAGTCAAATCAAATTGCAAAACGCGATAATATCGCAATGTATTTCAAAAGTGCAATTATTTTAGGATGGGTAATTTCGACTTGGAGTTTTACTCTATTTGGTCCATCGATTATATGGATGAAAGTACTCGGATGTATTGCTTTAGGATTTGGAATTGCTGGTATTGGCTTTAGCGTCGGACACGATGCCAATCACGGGGGTTACTCGAATAAAAAATCGGTAAATTACGCTATCGGCTTAATTTATGATGCCATCGGACTTTCAAGCTACTTGTGGAGATTTCGCCACAATAAACTTCATCACACTTATACTAATATATTAGGGCATGATGTCGAAATACATGGAGATGGATTAGTACGGATGACTCCATATATGCAGCGTCAGTGGTATCACAGATATCAGCATATATTTGTGTCTTTTGTATATGCAATTATTCCCTTTTATTGGTCTTTTGCTGATGTCTCTCTAATTTTATTTAAACGTAAATACCACGAGCATGTAATTCCAGTAAAATTTAAAGAAATATTAATCCTCTTAGCAGGTAAAGCTGTTTGGTTAACGCTATTTCTAGGTATTCCCATTGCAGTCGGATATAGTCCGATTGAGGCAATTATCGGATTCTCGATTGCTTACATGACCTATGGATTGCTGATTTGTAATGTGTTTATGCTGGCACATGTTTTGGAACCAGCCGAGTTTATCGAAATTGATGCCAATTCTAATTATGTGGATGATGAATGGGCAATTTCTCAAGTTAAGACAACCGTCGATTTCGCACCGGGAAATGCTTTTTTAAATTGGTATTTAGGGGGACTAAATTACCAAGTTGTGCATCATCTATATCCCCATATTTGTCATATCCATTACCCGAAAATTGCCCCGATTCTTGCCGAAGTATGCAGCGAGTTTGGGGTTAAATATAATGTATACGAGACTTTTGGAGAAGCCCTTGTTGCCAATTATGGTTTGCTGAAGATGCTAGGTTCTGATGCTCAAGTCGATTTGACTCAAACAAAATCAGCGTTTGTTAGCCCATAGTTGTGTTAGTGTAGCATGTTTAAGAAACCTGGTATCTTCGAGATGCCAAGTTTCTGGAAGCTGATTTACAGGACGCAGAAAATTATTTGTGATGCGAGAAAACTCAGATGCAGGAAAAATCTGGTTTATTCAGGTTGCAAATTTAGTAAATCTGCCAAATATTTGTAATTTTGCCAACAAAGATGTTACTAATACTAAAGGCTAATATTAATCAGCCCAAAGCGCAGATTATTTTTAATTTGCGTTGTTATCATCGATAAATCCGACTTATATTTAGTACGCAGAATCAAGTGAAATCGAATACCATAAGTTTCAGTAATCAAAACGACTTTGAACCATCAGATGAAGGAATAAAACTACCCTTCACCCTTGGAGATTTAAAAGCAGCAATTCCAGCCGAGTGCTTTGAACCAAGTGTTGCGAAGTCGATGTTTTACTTCTTCCGCGACATTGCGGTTATCGGACTGTTATACGCAGTTGCATATCACTTTGATTCTTGGCTATTTTTCCCAATTTTTTGGGTAATGCAGGGAACAATGTTTTGGGCTTTATTTGTGGTTGGACATGACTGCGGACATCAGTCTTTTTCTAAGCATAAATGGCTGAACGATTTGATGGGACACATTTGCCATTCACCGATTCTTGTACCCTATCATGGTTGGAGAATTAGCCACCGCACGCATCACAAAAATACAGGCAGTCTGGAAAATGACGAAAGCTGGTATCCCAGTAGTGAGTCTGAGTACAAGCAAATGGACTTGATGAGCAAAATTGGACGACATTACGCATTTTTGTTAGCTTACCCCGTTTACTTGTTTATGCGATCGCCTGGAAAAAAAGGTACGCATTTTCTCCCCAGTAGTCCCCTATTCAAACCATCAGAGAAATGGGATGTTATTACCAGTACCATTTGTTGGTGTTCGATGGTGGGTTTACTTGGTTTCCTCACTTACCAATGGGGTGTAATGTGGTTTATCAAGTATTACCTCGGTCCCTACCTGGTATTTGTAATTTGGCTGGACTTGGTGACATTTCTACACCACACAGAACCAGGTATTCCCTGGTATCGTGGGGATGAATGGACTTTCTTGAAAGGTGCTATTTCTTCAATTGACCGTGACTACGGGTTTGTTAACCATATCCATCACGATATTGGTACTCACGTTGCCCACCACATCTTCTTAAATATGCCTCACTATAATTTGAAGAAGGCAACAGCGGCAATTAAACCTGTGATGGGTGAATATTTCTTCGAGTCAAAAGAACCTGTTTGGAAATCACTTTGGCGTTCGTCTACTGAGTGCCAATTTGTGCCAGATACGGGGAGGACAGTTTACTACACATCACATGCAAAAGTTGCTGAGAATAATTAATACCATTTTTGATTTTTAAGAAACTTTGTAGGGACACAGCATTGCTGTGTCCTTTATTTTTTTAGGTTTTGTGAAAAGTCACAGATTGCTGCAATATGTCTTTTACTTAATAAAATTTGCTACTCAACTATCTCTTTGACTTCATAAACCTTATTATTTTGCTGTATCAAACTATACTTTTTCGATATAATAGAGCTATGAAGAAATTCTAACTGCTTTCAAATAAATCAAATTTATAAAGCCTTCTCAAATGAGGTAAACTGCTATGAAAAAAATTAGCAGACGTAAACTTCTAATGTTTGCAGGGTTTGCAGGTTGTTCTACATTGCTACCCATAGCATTTCAATATCGGGGATACGCTCAGAGAATTGATGCAAGAGTCGAACCATTTCAACTTGGCTTTCGTATACCATCAGTGTTGAACCCTATACGTAGCGATGCAACAACTGATTATTATCAAATTACCATGAAGAAGTCTCTAAAAGAGATTTTACCAGGACGACAGACAGAGATTTGGGGTTACAACGGCACATTTCCCGGCCCGACGATTAAACAACGTAAAAATCGGCAATCAGTTGTACGCTTTATCAATGAAGTTGGTACACCTACAGTGGTTCACCTGCATGGAATGGCATCACTACCCCAGTACGATGGCTACGCTGAGGATTTGATTGCTCCAGGATACTATAAGGATTATATTTACCCTAATACTAATGCCTCTACCTTTTGGTATCACGACCACGCAATGGGACAGACTTCCCGAAATGTCTACATGGGACTGGCTGGGATGTATATTGTCCAAGATGACGATGAACTTGGTTTACAACTCCCTTCATATGCTTATGATATTCCTTTAATCATTCAGGATAAGCAATTCGCTTCTAATGGTTCGCTAATTTTTGACGACCAAGCCCAACACGGTTTGATGGGAGAGGTAATTACAGTTAATGGTGTGCCGTGGCCTCGCATGGAGGTTGCGAATCGCAAGTACCGCTTCCGCGTATTAAACGCATCAATTTCCCGCTCTTACAAACTTGCTCTGAGTACGGCTGATGACTTAATTGTGATTGGTACTGATGCTGGATTAATGTCCGCACCAGTCAGAGTAAAAGATATGCGGATTGGGATGGCAGAGCGTTATGATTTGATTGTCGATTTTTCTAAATACCCTATAGGGACTCAAGTAGTACTGCAAAATCTTGGACTCCCTAATAATGATAATTTCGGCAATACAGATAAGATTATGCGCTTTGATGTGGTGCGTTCCGAGAGCGATAACAGTTCTATTCCTAATAAATTACGCAATATTCAATTAATCCCAGAATCGGACGCTGTGCGTACCCGCGATTTCACATACGAACACATCAATCGACTGTGGGTAATCAACGGCAAAGGGTGGGATCGAAACCGAATTGATGCTAATCCACAACTCGAAGAAGTGGAAATTTGGAATCTACGTAACAACTCAGGTCTCTGGTTTCATACAATCCACCTTCACCTGATCGATTGCCAAATGCTCGACCGTAATGGTCAGCCACCTTTTCCCTATGAGCGTGGTTTGAAGGATGTCTTCTACCTTGGTGAAAACGAGACGATACGGGTGATTGGGAAGTTTAGACCCAATAGTGGTAAGTATATGTCTCACTGCCACAATATGGTTCATGAAGACCACGACATGATGAATCAGTTTGAAGTCGGGCAAGGTGGGATAGACCCAATGTCGTCCCCTGCCAAGCCACTCCCAGCAACACCGCTTTGAAAGTGCTTTGGTATTACTTTTGTAAAGATGTCAAAATCGTTCATTTTCCTGAACAATATACTTAACAGTTGTCAAACTTTTCAAAGTTATGTCGATGATGAATGGGCAATTTCCCAAATTAAGACAACTGTAGATTTTGCGCCGGGAAATGCTTTTTTAAATTGGTATTTAGGTGGACTAAATTACCAAGTTGTACATCATCTATATTTCCCTTTATAGAGAAATCACCGAAGTGTTATTTTTTGTTTGAATTTAGGTTAGTCGTAGGGGCGATCTTCACCCCGCCCTTACAATACCCTGCGCTAAACTTATTTTCTCCGAAAAATAAAACAGTCCTGCCTTTTGAAAGGGGGCAATAACTCTTTTAAGGTCTCCCCTTTTTAAGGAGGATTTAGGGGTTTATAGAACGTTTTGCTACCGACAAGAAGACTTTTCAAACATTTTCTTAAATATTATTTCATTTTCATGCTCAAATCCAGCCATTTCGACTGTGTAATTGGCGCACTAGTAGAGATATAATCGACACCTGTCTGGGCAACCTCCCGAATTGTATCTAAAGTAATATTTCCCGAAGCTTCGATTTTGACTCGACTATCTTGCTGTCTAATCATTTGGACTGCTTTTTGCATCATCCCCAAAGGCATATTATCTAACATAATAATGTCGGCTTTGTGCAATAATGCTTCTTTAACTTGGTCTAAAGATTCGGTTTCGACTTCGATATTGAGTGGATAAGGAATCGAATTTCGTATTCTGGTTATCGCTGTACCAATTCCCCCTGCTGCCGCAATATGGTTGTCTTTTATCATCACAGCATCGTCCAATCCCATGCGGTGATTAATCGCACCTCCTAGCTGGGTTGCGTATTTTTCTAAAATCCTCAAACCTGGTGTCGTTTTGCGAGTATCAACTAATTTTGTTGGTAAATCGGCGATTTTTTCGGTATATTGACGAGTTAAAGTGGCAATGCCGCTTAATCGCATGACTATGTTTAACGCTACCCGTTCCCCCATGAGTAGCGCATCCATCGAACCGTGCATTCGTGCAATTACCTCACCGCGATCGCAATATTGCCCCTCGACTGCAAATGGCACAAAACCAACTTTCTCATTCAATAGTTGGAATACTCTTGCTGCTATCGGTAGACCTGCTATTACCCCTGATGCTTTGGCTATCCATTGTCCTTGTCCTTCGGTGGAGTCTTGGGTTATGAGGGATTGGGTAGTGCGATCGCCTCTGCCAATATCTTCTAATAACCAGCTATGTAAAAGTGGGTCGAGTAGGATAAATGGGGGTAATACAGCAGCAGTTATTTTCATCAGCAGTTATAAATTTAGAGGAAGGGGTAAGAGTAATTTTGTCAAGGTAACTATTTAAATTGGTGTTCTTTGTGCCTAATAAGGTAGATAAGCATTTTATTTAACCACAGAGTACACACAGAAGCCAGTGCGTTGCGGGGGTACCCCCCGTTGTAGCACCTGGCGCGACACAGAGTGAAGAGGTTTGGGAGAGATTTTTTATTTAGTGTTTTGATTCACCTTGACATTAGGAATAAGGGTAATTTTTTATTTGTCTGGTTCTAAATTCGCAAATAGTTTTTGCCAATCAGCATCACTAGCATTATTTTCGCCTGATTTTACCTCGAAGGTGACATTACTTGCTTTTGTTTGTTGTAATGCTTGTACGCATAATTCGGCTATATCATTACGGCTTACTTTGCCCCTAATATTATCACCTTGCTCGAATATTAATTCTTTTCCCCCCGGTTCTTCAGTTAGGGCACAAGGTCGGATTATTGTATGGGAAATTGTGCTACTTCTTAAACTGTCTTCTCCTTTTAATTTCCAAGTTAAAATTCCCCCTAATTGGTCGTTTAATCGGACTGCGGGTGGTTCTTCTTCTAAGTTGATTCCCGGTCGCCCTGGACGTGTTACACCTGCGGAACTAACTAGTACAAATCTGGGTATAGTTTCACCTCCATATGCACTAATCGATTCAATTTGTAATTCAAAGGCACCAGGAGAAAAGCTGGGATTTAATGCACCATCATATTCAAATTTACTCAACATGAGTTGAAACGAGGAAATTTTACTTTTATCGATTTGGGGACGGTCTTTGACAACTTTGGCACGAAAGACTGGAATTAAATCTTCAAAAGGGACACGAATATTTATCCATGTATCCGCTACTGTATCGAACGAATGACTATAGCCGACTCCATCCCAAACTGCATCGCTTCGCAAGAATAATTTATAGCGTTTACCATCACCCTTAACGCGCAGTGTGACACCTTCGCAACCGGATAAATTAATCGGGGGGTCAAAATTTTTGGTTCTGACTGAAGCGAAACCACCGGAATTTGCAACCGAAACATTACCTGTAAATAAAGCTGCCCCTTCAACAAATCGCATGTTACTAGCGCTAACTCCACCCATGACAACATCATCCAATGCACCCCAGATATTTTTTAATTCTTCGGATGGATGTGTAAAATCAAATATTGGTTTTAAATTAGCTTCAGGTAAATATTTTGCTGCTGCTTCAACTAAATTTTTCACACCTTGATATTCAACGTTTTCAGGTGTGTCGCCGACAACTTCCGGCATATAAAATTTTATACCTTGATTATATTTGGCTCGATCGGGCGAATCTCCTTCTACAGGTTGGACGCGGACGGCAGTACAGCAAATTACTGCTTGAATATTCGCCATGATTAGAGGTGTTAGCGTTTCTGGCTTGGTTATATCTGCAACTACTAACTCAGTGTTATTACCAAGGAGAGAGCGAGCTTTATCGATATCACGGACAAGCGATCGCACTCGATAACCCTGTTCAATCAATTTTTGCACAACTCGTCTGCCAACACCACCTGTTGCACCTGCGACTAAGACAATACCCACTTGTTTAACTCCATTAGGTTTATTGAGATTATCCTTGGGACGACCTTGAAATAATTCTTGCACCCAATTTAATAATGGGATGACTTCAAAGTAAGTTAGCGTTTTGACAAGTCTACTTAAGTCCCATTGTGCGCGATTTTTATCAGCCATGATTTATAGTGAGGAGGAGCGGAGTGAACTATTTACTTTTCTTATGTATAGCTAACAAAAGAACAAATATTTAATATAAATTTTCTTTACGGTAACAGTATACCTTCGGTTGCCATCAACTTAAGAGCATTCCATTGAAGATATTCATCAAAAGTACTAGAGAAACTCAAATAAGAAGTACTGTAGTACTGTAGGTTGGGTGTAGCGCATTAGCGTTACCCAACGTTATTATAATCAAGTCAAATGTTGGGTTACACTCCGTTCCAACGTCACATGCTACAACGGGGGGAACCCCCGCTTCCTCTGTGACTCCCCAACCTACGAGCTTTAATTATTATGCTTCAATTTCACCCACCTGGTTTTGGACAAAAAATCATTCAAACGTCGCTAGGTTCAATGGTTTACTACAGCCAAACAAGTCATCCTTGGCTGAGTGCGAATCAAAATTTACCCCCGCTTCTTTTTCTACATAACTTTGGTGGGGGTGCTTCTGCGTATGAATGGTCAAAAGTTTACCCTGCGTTTGCGGCAACGCACCGAATACTAGCACCCGATTTAATTGGTTGGGGTGACTCCGCGCATCCGGTACGTGACTATAAAATCAGCGATTATTTAACAACCATTAGCGAGTTTATTCGGCAAACCTGTGATTCTCCCGTTACGGTAGTTGCATCTTCATTAACGGCAGCTTTAATTATTCGTGTTGCTATTAACGAACCACATTTATTCCAAAAATTATTTTTAGTCTGTCCTTCCGGATTTAATGATTTTGGTGAAGGTGCGGGACGACGATTGCCTCTTCCCCTAATTAATACCCCTATTATTGAAAGTTTGATTTACGCGCTGGGTGCAGAGAATGAATTAGCAGTACGCAATTTTTTACAAAGCTTTCTATTTGCTAAACCTGAACGTGTGACTGAAGAAATGGTACAAGCTTATTTAACATCGGCACAACAACCAAACGCCAAATTTTCAGCTTTAGCCTTTTTACGTGGAGATTTATATTTTGATTTAAGTTTATATATTCAAAGATTGACAATTCCTACGGTTGTATTTTGGGGAGAACAAGCACAATTTACCCGCATCAAATTAGGAAAAAGGTTAGCGGGGTTAAATATAAATGCAATTCGAGATTTTTACGCAATTCCAGAAACAGGAATTTTGCCCCATCTGGAAATTCCTGGTGTCGTAATTGGTTTATTACAACAGTGTAGCCGAATCACAGGTTAAGGTGAGTTTAAGAAAAATTATCCATATCGTCCGGGCGATGCAATTATGCTCAATTATTAAATTTACTTTAAAGAGATACAACTTTACCATACGGTTTTGGGTCG
>JANNFJ010000024.1:0-3564 GCA_031379725.1 Calothrix sp. OTE_75_metabat_31 | reverse complement strand
CGAAAAAGAAGTATCTATCTGGGAAAATAATCGTAATGAAAATGAAGTTACTATTAATTGGCGCTTCAAAAAAGAAGACGCTAGAATTAAGCTCAAGAAGGTCTATCCAACCCCGCAAAATTAATGACATGAAGCACTAGTGGTCTGTATCATTAATTCTGGGGGGTTCAAAGAATCCGGGTTTCTTGAAGAAACCCGGATTCTAGCCCTCTCGACTAGTCAAAATTAATGACATGGAGTACTAGTGGTTCGTGTCATTAATTTTGGTGGGTTCAATAATATTCAGTAGTGCGAGCATCTTGCTCGCGTACTACATAAAGCGAGCAAGATGTAAGCCCTGCGGGCTGGCTTTGCCTACGCACTACCCCCCAAAATTAATGGGTTGTAGACCAGCACAAAATAGGATGTAACATAATGTCTCCACGAAACCGATTGAAAATACTATGACTCAACATTATCAGGGGTTAACTCCAACCCCCCACGATAACCAGTAATCAAACGGCTACCATCTTTAAAAATATGTATCTCAATTTGGTCGCTAGCCCAATTAATTTGGTCTTGCAAGGCAGGATTAAACACATGCACCCGCTGATTGCTGGAAGAAACAGGAGAATCGGGTGAATTAATGGCTAAAGACTCGACGTAAGCACCATCAATTAAAATATCAAGTTGTCCTAACAAGTCTTCGGCCCCATCTGGTGCATAATCAGATTGGAGTTGTTCTAAAGTAAAGCCGCTAAACGACATCACATTTAATCCAGCTGCTTTAAGTCTACGGGCAAGATTAGCTAGAGTCGCAGCTTGCCAAAACGGTTCTCCTCCAGAAAAAGTTATCCCTTGATTGCGGGAATCGCTAAGGATTTTCTCCGCAAGTCCATCTACCGAAATAACTTGATTAGGTTCAAACGACCAAGATTCTGTGTTAAAGCAACCCGGACACTCACGCAAACAGCCCTGCATCCACACGACAGCACGAGTCCCAGGGCCATTTACCTCCGATGCATCAACATAACCCATGATATTGAGATAACCAGGTGGAACGTTCGTATTGGATGGATTTGGGTGATTTTGAATCATTTTTTTAATTAGGGAGTAGGGAGTAGGGAGAAGAGGGAGAAGAGGGAGACAAGGGAGTAGGGAGAAGAGGGAGAAGAGGGAGACAAGGGAGACAAGGGAGACAAGGGAGACAAGGGAGACAAGGGAGACAAGGGAGACAAGGGAGACAGGGGAGAGGGGAAAATGAGTATGTTCTACTCTCTAAAACTTCCTTCTTTTCTCCCCCTCTCCCACTCCCCCCCTCTCCCACTCCCCCCCCTCTCCCCCTCTCCCCCTCCCCCCCCTCTCCCCCTTCCCCTGAGTCCCACAAAATCCTATGCTAAATTGTCGGGCTGCCTGGAAATGTTTACTGTAAGCGTCTATAACGCATTCGTAAAAAGGACAAAAACAGATGATTGATACTGCAATTGAGGCAATTGTTGCACGCGAAATTCTTGATTCGCGGGGTAAACCAACTATTGAAGCTGAAGTACATTTATATAATGGTGCAATCGGACTGGCTGCGGTTCCTAGCGGTGCTTCCACCGGTTCTTTTGAGGCACACGAACTGCGAGATGGGGACAAAAATCGTTATGGTGGCAAGGGTGTACTCAAAGCCGTGCAAAATGTGAGAAATGCGATCGCACCTAAGCTACTCGACATGGATGTTCTCAATCAAGAACTCCTCGACAAAACCATGATTAACATCGATGGTTCTGCCAATAAGTCCAATTTGGGTGCAAATGCAATTTTAGCGGTATCCTTGGCTGCGGCGAAAGCAGGTGCGGAGGCTTTACAGCTTCCCCTTTACCGCTATTTGGGTACTCCTTTATCGAATTTGCTACCCGTCCCCTTAATGAATGTGATTAACGGGGGTGCCCATGCATCAAATAACGTCGATTTTCAAGAGTTTATGATTGTCCCCATTGGTGCATCTTCGTTCCGTGAAGCACTACGCTGGGGTGCAGAAGTGTTTGCTACTTTAGCAAAGGTGCTTGATGATAAAGGTTTGTTGACGGGTGTTGGTGATGAAGGTGGTTTTGCCCCCAATTTAGAATCGAACCAAGTCGCTTTAGAATTGCTCGTAGCAGCGATTGAAAAAGCTGGTTACAAACCTGGGCAAGAAGTGGCTTTAGCGTTGGACGTTGCTGCTAGCGAGTTTTACAAAGATGGGCAGTATGTCTACGATGGTAAACCCCATTCCCCCAGTGAATTTATCGATTATATGGCACAGCTAGCGAGTCAATATCCAATTGTGTCAATCGAAGACGGGTTACATGAAGAAGATTGGCAAAACTGGCAAGGATTAACAACAAAAATTGGGAACAAAGTACAGCTAGTTGGTGATGATTTGTTTGTGACTAATGCCACACGTTTACAAACAGGTATCGAACAAAAATCGGCGAATGCAATTCTCATTAAACTCAACCAAATCGGTTCGCTAACCGAAACTTTGCAAACAATCGAATTAGCCAACCGCAATGGTTTCCGTTCAGTAATTAGTCATCGTTCTGGTGAAACTGAAGATACTACAATTGCCGATTTAGCTGTAGCAACTCGTGCCGGACAAATTAAAACTGGTTCGCTATGTCGTAGCGAACGTGTTGCTAAGTATAATCGTTTATTACGGATTGAAGATGAGTTGGGAGATCGGGCAGTTTATGCTGGTACTGTCGGTTTAGGTCCCAAGTAATTTGTAGGGGCAGGGTCTCCCTGCCCTTGACTATTAACAATAATTATTTGCTTTTTGTAGGTTGGGTGAAACGTAGTGTAACCCAACATTTATTTTGGGTTTTGCAAGGCTTAAACTAACATAGATATAGCTATTATATTTGATTTTGTTGAGATATTCTGCGATGCAACGCTGAATGAAATATGGAGTAAATAACCACGGAGGACGCAGAGAACACAGAGGAAGAATACTGAGAGTTATTTAATAATCAAGTAGATATGTAGGGTGCGTTAGCGACAGCGTAACGCACCTTATAATACCTAACTTGTTTCAAAAATAAAATAGTTGCCCTATAGATAAATTTTGTTTTTGAAAATGGGAAAGATAACTTTAGGAAAATACTAAAGATATCGAGACAGGGCAAAATCTATGAATCCAGTTAAAATTGAGGCAAACCAATATCCTCTTCACAAAGTATTTGGAAATGATTTTGTCTTTACTATTCCCTTGTACCAGCGTCCCTATGCTTGGGAGAAGGATCAAGCCAGAGAACTATTAGACGATTTGATTACAGCTTTGGGAGATAGTGACGAAAAAATTGATGAAATTAATCCTTATTTCTTGGGAACCGTTGTACTTATTAAAAAGGATAAACCAGATGCTCAAGTGGTCGATGGTCAGCAGCGGTTGACTACTCTAACAATACTATTAGCTGCTCTAAGCTCATCTTTATCTACAAAGGAACAATATAAATTATCTAAATATTTATATCAAGAAGCTGATTTTTTAGAAGTAAGTCATAGTGCGTATCGTTTAAATTTACGCGAACGGGACAGGGAATTTTTCCAAAAATATAT
>JANNFJ010000011.1:0-4434 GCA_031379725.1 Calothrix sp. OTE_75_metabat_31 | reverse complement strand
CATTACCCAATAGTTATGTTGGGTTTCACTACGTTTCACCCAACCTACATTAACTACATTAACTTATATTTAATGATGATGTTGATAGCGCGTAAAACTCGGACCGTAGGTAGCAAGAAGATTTTGCGGTGATAATGCGACTTCGGGTTTGCCCGTACAAACAATGGTTTGATTGAGACAAATCACGCGATCGCAATGTTGATTTACCATATCAATATCGTGGGATATCTGTAAAACAGTCCAACCTTCTTGTAGTTTCAACTCATTCAATAAACTGTAAAATTCTGCTGTTCCCTGTGCGTCAACTCCTGCAAAAGCTTCATCTAACACCAGTAGTTGACGTGGCATCACCAAGCAGTAAGCAAGTAATACTCGTTTGAGTTGCCCTCCGCTTAAAGTTCCAATGGCTGCCTCATGTAAATGTAGGGCATCAGTTCGTTGCAATGCTTGTTTAACAGCAGCTATTTTCTCTGTATTTTTTCCCCACATCCTGGAAAAAAATGATTTCTTCCTTCTTTCCTCTTCCCCCTCATCTATCCACCCCAAACTAACTAATTCCCCTACCGAAATCGGAAAACTACGGTCAAAAATAAAATTTTGTGGCATGTAACCTATCCGATGACGTAATTTTCCTAAACGTGTAATCGGACGACCAAAAATTTCGACAGTTCCGCTATTACGAGGAATCAAATCTAAAACAGCTTGGACTAATGTACTCTTACCCGCACCATTGGGGCCAACAATTGCTGTGTTTGTTCCTGGTAATAATTTAAATGAAACATCACGAAGCGCTAAATATTTGCCTTGATATACAGTCAAACCTTCAACTTTGAGTATGGGAACTTGATAAGTCATTCGTCAATTGTCATTAGTTAATAGTTTTTTTGTTGGTGGTTGGTAGTTGGTGGTTGGTGGTTAATTGTCAGTGGTTAGTTATCAGTTGTTAATGGTTAGTTGTCAGTTATCACCTACAGGTCAAACCGCGAATGACAAATCACAAATGACAAATAACAAAACACAAATGACCAAAAACAAATAACGAATAATCAATGACCAATAACCAATAACCAATGACCAATGACAAAGTTATTTGCAGGCAGATTCCAAGGTCTGTAAATTAGCTTTCATCGCTTGGAAATACTGCTGCGGGTCTTTTTGACCATTTTCCAGAGAATCAATTTCACGTAATGTTAAATTTAGATCCTTGGATAGGCTAGTCAATAATTTGTTGTCGGTTCCTGGTTCGTTAAATAAAGCTTTCACCTTATACTTTTTAACCGAATTAATTACCTATTGAATATCCGCTGGTGCTAATTGGTCTTCGGGAATTTCCACCACTGCGACTTGTTTGAGGTTATAGCGTTTGGCAAGATATGGATAAGCATCGTGAAAAGTAACAAAAGTGCAGTTAGGTGTTTTTTGCAATACTAGTTGAAACTCGTTATTTAAACTATCCAATTGCTGAATATACTTTGCTGCATTCGTTTCGTATATCGCTTTATTTCCAGGGTCTGCAGCAATTAATCCATCACGTATATTGCCAACTTGTTGCTTCACTAAAACCGGGTCTAACCAAACATGTGGATTTCCTTGTGTATGGTCGTGGTCTTGTCCTTCTTCCTTCACTGCTTTTACTACTGGAGAAACTTCATTTAAAGGTTTAATACCAGCACTTGCATCAATTTCCTTTAATTTGGCATTTTCAGCATTTTTGACTGTGCTTGACAAAAATTCCTCTAACCCCAAACCATTTTTAACCAGCACATCCGCTGATGCGATCGCTTGTACATTCTCTGGTGTTGCCTGATACTCATGCACTTCCGTACCCGGAGGTACTAATATAGACACATCCGCAACATCCCCCGCAACAGCTTTGGCAAACCAGTACATTGGTAAAAATGTCGTTACGACCTTGGTTTTGGCTTTACCTGACGGTGATGAAGTCGAATCAACCGTTTGGGCTTGCCCTGTAACTTCAGAAGTTGTAACTTGATTATTACCAGGACTGCAAGCCGTCGAAGTTGCCGTTATTAACAAGGCAACAAGCAATAAAATACCTCGTTTTGGATTCTCGGACACAATATTTTTGACCTCCATAAAGATATTATTTCTCCTTTTGGCAAAATCCCTATTGACAACAAAGCCTATATTAATAATATAATAATTCTCATTCTCGATATAAATATTTTAACAAAAGCTTGGCACTAAGAATTGGGTGCTGGTGCTAATTGCATTAATTAGGTGCATTTTTTGCATAAGTTAAGGGTTTGAGATTTTTTGTTAAAAATGCAATTAAGTATCAACTAACCCTTGATGATACAAACGACAATATTTTTTAATAACCAAATGTGCTTTACTAAGCACAGTGGTAATAAAGCCAATTATTTTTGTGAGGAGTTATTGTGCAAAATATCTGGAAATTTCTAGCTGCTAGTCCGGCAGTTTTCGGGACAATTTTGGCTGTCAATACAACTGCTGTTGCACAGAAAGCCGTAATGCCCGAAGTAAACGATGCAGCAGGAATGACAACAACTGCCACACCAATTGCAAATATTAGTCAAGATAATAAGACGATGGCACAGGTCACGTCTGTATCGCAGTTATCCGACGTACAGCCAACTGACTGGGCATTTGGGGCATTACAATCGCTGGTAGAACGTTATGGGTGTATAGCTGGATATCCGAATGGAACCTATCGCGGCAACCGGGCAATGACACGCTATGAATTTGCGGCGGGTTTGAATGCTTGTTTGGAACGAGTCAACGAACTAATTGCGACAGCAACAGGTGATTTAGTAACTAAAGACGATTTAGAGAGACTGCGGAGACTCCAAGAAGAATTTGCTACGGAATTGGCAACGTTGCGCGGACGTGTTGATGCACTCGAAGCGAAAACTTCGGAATTAGAAGCAAATCAATTTTCGACTACGACTAAGCTCCAAGGGCAGGTTATTGCAGTATTTAGTGATGTCTTAAGTGGGGAAAATGTCAACGGTGTCAATCCCCAGAACGAGAATAATACCACTTTTGGAGCGCGAGCGCGTATTGAATTAGTCAGCAGCTTTACGGGTAAAGATACTTTATTTACGCGGATTCAAGCTAATAATATCCTTAATCCGAATATTGGCACTCCCGAAGGTTCGTTGTTTTTTGCGGGTGAAGATGGCAACATGAATGCTGCGATTGATGCTCTGTTTTATAAGTTTCCCTTGGGAGAACAAACAGAAGTAATTGCGATCGCCAATGCTGGTGCTGCGGATGATTTAACTACCACTATCAACCTGTTTGATGGCGATGGTGCTTTTGGTGCAATATCAACCTTTGGTACTCGCAACCCGATTTACTATCAGATGGATGGTGCGGGACTAGGGATTAATCAGAATTTTGGTGAAAGCTTGGCACTGAGTTTAGGATACTTAGCTGGTGAGTCGAACAATCCAGCACCAAAGAGCGGTCTGTTTGATGGTGCCTATGGTGCGATGGCCCAGCTGACCTTTCAACCAAGCGATCGCTTTAAAATTGGTTTAACATATATTAACTCTTACAAACAAGAATTGGGTACAGGTAGCTTCCGGGCAAACCCAATTTCTGCACTTAGCACTGTAGACTTTGACCAAGATGGCGAAGAAGATGGTTTAGATATCCCATTTTCCAGCAACTCCTATGGCTTGCAAGCATCATTAGGTATCAGTGAAAAGTTTGTTTTAGGTGGTTGGCTGGGATACACGAATAGCCGCAGCGTTTCCACTAAAGGTGGTTTAGTTGACCGTGGCAGTCTTGATATTTGGAACTGGGCAGTTACACTTGGCTTTCCAGATTTAGGTAAAAAAGGTAACTTAGCAGGAATTATCTTCGGGATGGAACCTAAAGTAACAGGTTCCAGCATTGATGGATACGACAGAGATCGAGACACTTCATACCATATCGAAGCTTTCTACCAGTACAAAGTTTCGGATAATATTACTCTTACTCCTGGCGTAATTTGGCTAACTGCACCCGACCATAATAACAACAATGATGATGTTGTCATTGGTGCTTTGCGAACTACCTTTAGCTTCTAGTACTCCATGTCATGAATTTTGACTAGTCGAGAGGGCTAGAATCCGGGTTTCTTGGAGAAACCCGGATTCTTTGGACTAATCAGAACTTTTGACATGGACTACTAGACCCTTGCGATCGCAATTTTGGCGCTTTTGCTTTTAGTGGTTATTTTGTCAGGGAAGCATTTAGGGAGTCAATACCGCTCTACACAAATTTTCAAAAATATTTATCAATGGATATACTTAAGGCTTATATGAAATATGTATAATACTTAATAATTTACAACCCGCACTTAAGTAGTATTTAGGATATAATCGGTGTAATAGAAGAAAAATAAAGTTCCAAGCTTGGTTCGTGTGATGAATGCGATTTCTAAAATATTTAATTGTATGG
>JANNFJ010001425.1:0-3236 GCA_031379725.1 Calothrix sp. OTE_75_metabat_31 | reverse complement strand
GGGTTAGGGTAATTGCGAAAACACATGCGATCGCGTAAGCGAACCGTAGGTTTATCGCATAGCGGTTCCTTTTAGGAACATGGCATCAACATGACTACACTTAACCCTTACTTGAGACTTGTTTGGGAAAACCTGATATTTTTGACTTTTGCCGTATCGTTTTTTGCAGCAGCAGGTTATGCTTGGCGAAATTCCAAACCCTTTGAGATTCCCAAACCCCTACCATCATGGTTTCAAACCTGGTTATCGGTGGTGCTGGTGGTGGGTATTATGTTTCCGGTGGTAGCAACGGCAATTTGGGGAGTCTGGCAGCGCAATCTAGTTGTTGTCATTGTCTTTGCATCCTACTTAATTATGTTGGGGTTGCAAATCGTAATTGAAATTATCATGTCAAAGCGGTTTCAATCACCGATTTGGGTAACGGTTCCTTGTTTGTTCCTGACTTACCGCTTTTGGCAACTTTACGAGGGGATAACACTTGTTAGTCCGGATGCTAATTTGATTTGGGTTAAATACTTATTGATATTAGAGCTTATTTTGTGGATTTTTAATTATGGGGTGCATTTATCGCAGTTACCAAGATTGTTGCAGTGGTCTGAGGAGAGTAATAGTTAAAAACCATGAGCCAAACTAACAATCTGCCAACGCAAGAACAGCTTAGAATGTGGGTTGTTCTTGACGAAATAAATAAAGATCCAGGTATCGGACGCTTAACTCAAACTGAACAAGAAGCCTTAATAGAAAAATTTTTTAGTAAATAAGTTCAAGCGCAGCGATTAGAAAGAGTTCGCAAGCGTAGGCAAATATTAGAAGCATAGTTAGTAAATGTAATAGCTATGGAAAAAAATTAACAGAAAGTTTAAATCAATAACCATAATTGTGAATTAACAGTTAATGTAGGTTACGTGGAATCTACACGTTCACATAGCCTGTTCCTGGAACTCAGTACGATCAACAGAAAAAATGCAATAGCTGTGGCTATAGAGTGTTCATTGTCCAGCTATACATAAATAAGCCAAATGCTAAATTGATGTATAAAGTTTTATTACTACATACGGCAAGTCGAGATTCTTCGCTTCGCTCAGAATGACAGTGGTGTTTTTACGAAAGTAAGATGCTCCCAACGTGTGTGGGCAGCCTATCGAACCCGCAGTAACCAAGAGCAAGCGTACTAGTCTACGCTCACTCCGGTAAATACATAGTTAGCTTTCTATGTTAACAATGCCTTCATTAATAACCAACTTTGACAAGCTTTGCTATCGGTGGCAGAATTAAAGCTATAAATTTAAATTCAATAACGAACCTATGAATGTATCGCTCACGCCTGAGCTTGAACAGTTAGTTCACCAAAAAGTCAAAAGTGGTAGGTATTTATCCGCAAGTGAGGTTGTACGTGAAGCATTGCGACTGCTAGAGGAACGCGATCGCATTCGTGAGGCACGAATAAATACACTTCGCTCTGAAATTGCTGTTGGTATAGAACAAGGTGATAAAGGAGAAGTGATTGATGGTGAAGAGGTATTTAGAGAATTACGTGAAGATATTCGCCTAATATCTAAAGGGCAATAAGAATGAATCGCTACGTTTTTACTGTCCAAGCAAGGCTTGATATTAAGGAAATTAACCAATTCATTGCTCGTGAAAATCCACAAGCAGCAACCCGTTTTGTAGATGCTGTTGAACAAAAGTGTAAGGTTTTGGCTGATTTTCCAAATATGGGACGTAGTTTCGATTATCTTGCACCCTCATTGAGAGGTTTTACAATTGGCAATTATATAATTTTTTATCGTCCAATTGACAATGGCATTGAAATTGAGCGGGTTTTGAATGGATATCGTGACCTTGATGCTTTGTTTTTGTGAAAATGATAATAGTTAATATAGTTAACGTAGGTTGGGTGGAACGTAGTGTAACCCAACCTAATTGTTAGGTTTTGCGCTCGTCCCAAGGGGATAGGCTACGCCCAAGTTACAGTATACTATGATTTATTTGCAAGGATAGCGGCATGGGTAAAAACAAGCTAATAGCTTTTGGTTGGTATGGTGGTAAATTCAGTCATTTAGATTGGCTGTTACCTTTATTACCCGAAGCCTTACATTACTGCGAACCCTTCGGGGGGTCGGCGGCAGTTTTGCTTAATCGCAAGCCCATGCCCGTTGAAACTTACAATGATATTGACGGTGAAGTTGCTAACTTCTTCCGTATACTGCGGGAGCAAAAAGAACGTTTAATTGAGGCAATCGGTTTAACACCTTTCTGCCGTGAAGAATTTGAGATCGCAATCGAAGCACTTACCCCTGACATATCTGACTTTGAACGAGCAAGACGATTTTTTATCAGAGCAAGACAGGTAAGAACTGGATTAGCACAAACGGCTAGTTCTGGTAGATGGGCGCATTGTAAATTAACTTCTCGTGCCGGAATGGCTGGTGCTGTGTCTAGGTGGTTGGGAAGTGTAGAGGATTTACCAGGAATTGTCCAGCGGCTTTTGCGAGTGCAGATTGAGCATGATTCAGCAATCAAAGTTATTCAACGCTATGACAGCGAAAATACATTATTTTATTGCGACCCTCCCTATCCACATGGTTCAAGAGGAGATAGTCAAGCATATGCTTATGAAATGACCGACGAACAACATCGAGAATTGGCACAAGTGCTGCACAGTGTTAAAGGGAAAGTAGCCATTTCCGGTTATCAATGTTCTCTAATGGATGAACTTTATGGTGATTGGAAAACTATTACAGCACCAACTAAAACTTGCCATTCCACAAAAGGTTTGCGAACTGAGATATTGTGGATTAATTATGAAATTGATGATATCTCTAAACAGAGTTTAAATAATGCTAATAATCAAAAGGTAGAAAGCGAATGTCAACCCCAACAGCTATCCTTGATTTAGCGTTTGCAAGAGTTGTCAATAATTTAACCCAATCTTTTATTCAAAATAGTCAAATTTCTCAAAATGTAGAATTTGTTTGCCGCAACCCACAAAATCGAGCAGGTGCTAGGCTATTATTAGCTTGTTTGTTAGCAAAAGTCCACAGACCAAATTTAGATATTCGTAAACCTTACACAGAAATTAGTGGTGACGACTGTTACTCAGGTCGAACTTATGATGAAGCTTATATTACGGGTTTTATAAACAAACACGAACTACCTTGCAATCCAACTACAGCTTTTTTGACACCAGCCTTACGGAATCGAAATACAATCCTTACACCAGATGTTAATTTAGT
>JANNFJ010001413.1:0-7483 GCA_031379725.1 Calothrix sp. OTE_75_metabat_31 | reverse complement strand
GTCTTTTGAATTGAGAAAAGGAAGTACAGAGGAATTGGAATCTTCTGAAGCTTCGGAAGAAATGATTGCAGCAGTTAGGAGAATGCTCAATTTACCTATAGCAAATAAGTTGACAGGCTCAAAATATTTGGATAATTACGTAGAAGCAAATCCCAAACAGAGATGTTCACTAGGTTCAAGTTCAAGCGATATAGATGAGTTAGTTTCTGATAATATGCCTCCGGGCACAAAAGTACAAGCATTTTCCAATCGTTTACCTGGTGGTATTAGTGCTGAACCAAAAAGGCAAGCAGATTCAATTGCGGCTTTGGGATATCAATTAATTGCAGTCGGGGCAAACTTTCCGGCTGTAAAAAAACAAGACCCTCTTTATTTACATTTTTCCTTACCTAAAGGTTCTGCACCAGAGTTACTAAGAATTTGGCGTGATTTTCTGAAGCGAACTACTGAAACAAACCCAGAAGGTGGTACGGTGACAGTAGATGAATTACAACTTTATCGAGAAAATACTATTGAATTTAAATCAAATAAAGTCGTTGGTTTTGCCTTTCCAAAACGTCCTGATTTTGTACATAACAATATCATTATTCCACTTGTTTGGGGAGATACAAATTATTCTGTTGCTTTGCTGAAGTCATTACGGTTAGGATTAGAGCTTTCTTTATCTTTGGAGTTTGGTTTCCCCTTGACTTTAGGTGGAAACTTAGAAGTTGAATTATCTAATGATATTTATGCAAGGGTAGAAGGAATACCCCCTGCACTACAACCGTTACTTGAAAGTGGACAATATAACCGTGAAGATGCAGAGAAAATTCGTGACAGACTAAGATGTGTTGGTCAACTTGCTATATCTGTAGCTAGCATTCAAAAAGCTGATGACTGTTTATACGATTTAGCCCGTGCTTGTGCAAGACCAATCGAGCTTTATTATGTCTTATTGCGGTGGATTTTACGCGAACAAGATGAACCAAACTTAAGTATTATTTGGAGTCGAATCAAAACACCATTAAATTTTTTATTGGAGAGTGTTATGCCGAATGAAAATTCATTGTTAACTCAATATCTCAAAGAAGCTGCAAAAATAGCTGCTGAAGCAAATTTAAAAGGTAGTTCTTTCAAACGTACATCAATTACTGAACCATTTAATGCTTTTACTTCCGCAGTCCGTTCCCATAAATCTTATATGGATTCAGATTTTATGTTTGCAGTTTTATCGCAGCAATATCACACACGTCTAGATAGAATTCGTGAAAATGGTGTTGGTTTGAATAAATTAGAGCAAATCAAGTCTTTTTACAGCGTTTTACGAAAACTCTATGAGGAGATATATCAAGCACGTCCAGAAAAATTACTTTCTGACCAAGATAAATTAGAAGCAGCATATTTATTTTTCTACCAAGAAGCTTATCAGCAACTTCCTAAGAAAAATAAAGAAGATGAAACTGCTGAAGCGAATACTGTAATTAACTAAACGAGGAATATCTACCATGTCTATCGAAAAACTATCTACCTCACTTGCAAAAAACTACGAAAATTTTCCCAAAGGACGTTTTATTACTTTAGTCGTTTTGCGTACAACTCAATCGGAAACAATTTTTCGTACTGAAGGTTCGGGTGAACGAATTTGTAGTGAAGCTGTTCAAGCTGGAGTTAGTGGCGAAAATGAAAAAATAATTATTCAGCGTTTGGTAATGACTAAACGCAAGCAAGTTGCACCTGAACGACGTTACGGAAGAGAACACTTAAGAGGACACGAACTTTTACATACTAGTAAAGATGGTTCGCTTTGTTCTTTGAATACTAATTCACCTTGCGAAATGTGTATTGATTGTTTTCTTTATGGTTTTGCAGCAGGTGGAGGTGGAGCGCAAAAAAGTCGAATTTGGACGGAAGATGCTTTTAGCGTTTTACCTGCAACTGACCTTTTAGGAGATAGAACAATTAATGCTATCTATGAAAATGGGACAATGCGTGATGAAAAAGGTAACGCTTCCACTGCTTTAAATACGAGTGAATATATCAAACCAGGAGTACATTTTCTGGATGTTGTTACTCTTAAAGATGTAACTGCTGATGAACTTCGGTACATTATCGGCAATATTCTATTTACATCACGTTATGGTGCTGTTTCTAGCCGTGTTGGTAGAATGGAAAATCAAATATTAGGTATGTTTGGTAGTATTTGCGAACTTCCTAGTTCTTTGGAACTCGTACAAGCAACCTACGATGCATTAGCGAAACCTTTAGAACATCCTCTGAATATTAAACGGTTAATTGAAAGCAGTAAGCAAGTTATTTCAACTTGGAAAAATCGCAGAGGGGTTTCGGTGCAGTTATCAGAGGCAGAATTAGCTGAATTGATAACAGATGTAGAGAATAATTGGTCAGAAGAACAACGGGATAATTTCTTAAAGCGGTTGAATCAATCTTATGAATCTTTGCGTCAAGTTGCTACTGAATCGAAAAAAAGCAAAGGTAAAGGTAAAAAAGAAACAGTAGAAGCAGGATAAACTATGTTAGCAATTCCTTTTGAGACAGCAAAACTCATTGAATTACATCTTCTTGAACCTGTCTTTTTTGCTTCTAGGGAGTTGTCTGACACTTACTATACTGAAGGGGTTATTGGGAATTATGCTTTAACTTATGCATTAGGTTTAGTAAATTCCCCCTATCGTCTTCAGGGTAAGGAAACAGGACGACCATCTTACAAAGAAGATTTTGCATCAATAAAAAATACCTGCTATATTTTGCCTGCTTCACCAAAAAATGGTAGGGTAACATATCGATTTGAAAGATTTAATGCGCTTTCTGATGCGTATTGGTATGCAATGACAAACAACCGTGTTGCAACCGCAAGGGAAGATTTACCTTTGCAACGTCGAGGTAAAAAACCTAACACTTTTAGACCGAGTAATTTTCCTCAAACTGGAAAATTGCGGATGATTGAACGTGGCAATAAGTTTCAAACATTGGTGTTGGGAAATTGCGAATTACCTGATTATATTCGCATCGGTAAGTTCATGAGTAAAGTTAAGGTGAATGTAATCAAGGAAATGAATATAAACCAGTTGCCAGAGAGTGAATACCAATCTAGCTTTTACCTTAATTCAGCAGATTTACCAGCAGATATCGCAGCTTTTAGCTTTGATTTAATTTCGATGCCACCTGCGCCAATTATTAAAAATCTCCGCTTTAATAGTGCAGCTTGGCAAGTTGGAGAAATGATTATCCCTGCAAATTTATGTTACTGCGGTGGAGCAAATAATAATGACTAAGGAAAATATATCGATTCAGTTAGAACCTCGTAGTATTTCTGCTTGTAGGCAATTACATAAACAATTATCATTCATCAATAATGTACTACAACACCAAGTAGATGTTTTTGAAAACTCTCTTGATGCAGATATTATTCTTGATTTAGCACCAACAGGGACGGGTAAAACGAAAGCAGGGTTAAGTGTTTTATTGCGTCACCCAAATAAAAGTGCTGTTTATATCCCTCCAACAAATGCTTTAATTGAACAGCAAACAGAAGCAGCAGAAAAATTTATCAAAGATGCTGCTTTAGCTCATATTGTTAAAGCTGCATCTGCAAAGGAGATTAAAAACTGGTCGAACGAGCAAGTCGGGAGACGTTCGGGAGAAAAGCTTTATAATGTACTTCGGAATCCGGCAACCATTTTCCCCGAAGCTGGTGCAAATAGACCAATTCTTTTGGTGACTAACCCCGATATCTTCTACTATGCAACATTTTTTGCATATAATCGGCTAGATAAGGATAATATTGCCACTGGCTTTTTCACTAAATTTTCCACAGTTATTTTTGATGAATTTCATCTCTATGATGCTAAACAGCTTGTAGGTTTGTTGTTTTATCTTGCCTATTCGCATATATTTGGATTTTTTAAACATGGTAGGAAAGTTGTTTTATTAACAGCTACACCAGAACCTGCTTGTAGTGCTGCATTGGAAAGTTTAGAAAAGCAGGGTGTGAAGATTAAAAGAGTTTTTGGAGAGAATGAAAACTCAAATCTTATCCCCTCACAAACTGCTGTGAATTTGGAATTACGACCAAAACCAGAAATAGATGAGTTTTTGACAACTTTAGCAGATGAAGTCGTCAAGCGTTTTCGAGAAAAACCAGACCATAATGGTGCAGTAATTCTTGATTCTAAAGATAATATCAATAAGCTAAGGGATTTACTTATAAAAAGAGGTCTTGAAGGTAAATTTGGACGTATCACAGGTTCGACACCACAACTTGAACGTAAATTAAACGCACAAAAACAAATCATCTTAGCAACCAGTACTGTTGATGTCGGGTTTAACTTTGAGAGAAACCCCGAACCAAAACGTCAAAACCTTGATTGGTTGATATTTTCAGCACGCGATCGCGCTGCATTTTGGCAAAGACTCGGACGTGTGGGACGGGTTCTAGGTAAGACACAGACTGATATTCCCTCAGAAGCTCTAGCATATCTACCCGATACAGCTTGGGAGGAAGGTTTATCCTCTCTCAATGCATCAGGAGGACGTGACGCACTCAAGCAAGCTTTAGAAGCGTTACCATGTTTAGATAAGCCATTTTTACTTGCTTATTGGCGTTCTGAAGCATTTTTAGAAATTGCACGTCCTTTGTTAGAATTGGAAAATAAATTCAATAACTTAGCTGGTAGTGAATATATTCCTCAACTCTTTAACACTTTAAAAGAAACCTTGGGAGGAAACCGTACTTGGGAAGATTATCGCTGGAGAATGAAAATCTTACTAGGTGCTGAAAATATTTCTCAAACAAAAGTCGAAAAGCTCAAAAAGGGTTGGAAATTTTTACCGGGTGGAAAAGCTTTTGTTTCAGCTTATCTCAAAGCTAATTATCCAGAAGACTATGAAAATATACAAGCAAAACGAACTACTTTAGAGGATTACGAAGAACTTTTTGCAAAAAATCAAGCAGCAGTAGAAGATTTAAAAGAATTTGCAGAAGTTTGGAAATCTTGCTATTCTCCATTGTTTCAATTTCGAGATAGCTTATTCGATAACTTGGAAATTCATGACCCCCACGGTTTATTATTAGATGAGTTAGACAAAACGATTCTCGACCCAATTCATCTACTCAGGTATTACGAATTTGCAAGGGAAGATGAATTTATCCAAGTAATATCTCGTGCTGAAGATATTTACGAAATTGGCTTTCGCTTGCGTTATCACGATACCTCTCAAGATTTTGTGAACACACAGCTAAACAAATTAACTGCATTCAAAAATATGCAAATTAAACGAGAAGTAGGAGGTGCAACTCGTCCAACTCCTTTACTCAAAGAATTGGAAAAAGATTTATTTCCTGGTATAATTATTTGCCCCCGTGCAAATGCCGCAGCAATTTTTCAACTTAGAAAGCAAGGCATTAGCTCATACCCAATTACGATTGAATGTGATGATGCCAGCAAAGAATATGCAATATTACCTGGAATCTCCGGTATCTTAGCAATAGCAATGAAATTCAAACAGCTTCGACTTCCAGATGATGAGTGTTTCATTGCTGGGTAAAATAATGTAAGCTGTTGTGTATTTAATTTGTATGTGGAACGCGGGCAAGATGCCCGCACTACAATAATTTTACGTTTTTGTCTTCTACAATCTAGCTTCACATCGGCTTAACACAGCATTTTCAAAATACAAAACCATAATTTACTGTGAAATACTACAGCCAACAATCCAACACATTCCCCACCAACTACCTCAACGACTTATTTGGGCAAATCCAAGCTTGTCCTTACTTTGCTATCAACAACCTCAACCGCGACTTTATCGCTACCAAAGGCTTTTCCGTCGCATTTCAACGCTCTGGATTAGCAGAAGTCGAGCAAAAATTCCCCTTTTTCAAACCTTATTTAGATGTGGCTCTTTTGCCGAATTGTAACGCTTTTTACCTCAATCCTCTACTACTAAAAGAAGGCTCCCGTGTAGACCCCCATATTGACCGCTCGCTGCGTTCTTATTGTAAAACAATTGAGCCACCAGCGTATGTTAGTGTTCTCTACGTGCGCGTACCAGAGGGGATGGAAGGGGGAGAATTGGTATTGCGGTCATCGCACAAACGTCAAGTCGGGCAAGTCAAGCCCCAATTCAATAGTTTGGTATACTTTCAAGGTGATTTAACGCATTCGGTCAACGCCGTCAAAACCCCAGGAAATCGCTTAAGTTTAGTTTGCGAACAGTACAGTTTGAGCGATGCTGAACTTCAGGAGATACCAAACTTTACTATCGAATCAAGGGTTGAATCTACCAAAAAGAAAAAATATGCCTCATAGCTTGGTCTTAAATCTTGTACCCAAATCAACTATTTATCCCAACTACTTGACAGGAAGGCATTACCATGCGTTATTTCTCAATCTAGTTAGTTCGGTAGATAGAAGTTTGGGTGACATACTCCACGATTCCACCGGAGAAAAAGCTTTTACCCTCTCCCCATTACAAATAGCTAATTTCTCCCCCCTTCCCAAGGGGGGTAGGGGGGGATCTAATTTACAATGGCAGCATCAACAACCCATCCCCCCAGCTACTCCCTGTTGGTGGAGAATATCGCTACTTGATGACACGCTATTTAGCAAGCTCACACAACTTTGGCTAAATCTCAACCCCGAACAACCTTGGCATTTAGGTTCGGCAGATTTGTACATAACCAGCATTCAAGGAACACCGCAATCAACCCAACCCTGGGCAAATGCTTGTAGTTATGCTCAATTGTACGAGCAAGCCAGTGATACTGAAAGAACTGTTAACCTAAATTTTGTAACTCCTACCGCTTTCCGTCAAGGTGAATTTGATTCAGCGCTACCAACGAAAGAATCAGTTTTCAAAAGCTTGTTGCAACGCTGGAATAAATATAGCAAAATTGAGTTTTCTCTGGAATTTATCGAGTCAGTTTTCCCCAGCTTTTTTAATATCAAAACTGATGTTGCTAGCGACTCACGGAGCAAATTTATTGGTTGTATTGGTGAAATTAGCTATCGAATTATGGGCAGCTTAGAGCCGGGAATAATTAAGCAATTTAATGCTTTAGCTGATTTTGCTTTATACGCAGGAGTCGGCAGAAAAACACCGATGGGAATGGGGATGGTGAGAAGATTGGGGAGTAGGGAGTAGGGAGTGGGGAGTTAGGAGTATAGTTTTTTTGTCATGCTGAATGGAGCGAAGCGCAATGTAAGCGCAGCGTTCCCGCAGGGTAGCATCTCGACCACAACGAGGCATCTAGATTCTTCACTTCATTTTATTCCGTTCAGAATGACAACCCACCATTGACGACCAACCACTGATGACCATTGACCACTGACCACTGACCATTGACTATTGACCATTGACGACCAACCACTGACCATTGACAACTGACAACTGACCACTAACCACTAACCACTAACCACTAACCACTAACCACTGACCACTGACCACTGACCACTGACCACTAACCACTGACCACTGACCA
>JANNFJ010001343.1:0-2335 GCA_031379725.1 Calothrix sp. OTE_75_metabat_31 | reverse complement strand
AATATCAGGAATACCTACAGTACTTTTATCAATCGCTGGATTTGAAAGTGGGGAATGGGAAGATCGATCCAATTGTGGCCCCGATCCTCGATGTGGTGTTGTCGGCCCGCTACAATTCTCATGGAAAGTTACAGTCGCAAGCAAACAAGACCTTTGGGTTTATTTTAGCCGTAGTGACGGTAGTGGTTTAAAACTGTCAGATGAAGGATTGCCTAAAAGTGTTGCTACCTCCGTGCGATCGCAAGCTGCAAAATCTCTCAACTTACCTGAAGATGCTGTAAATATCACCTCATACAAACGTAAAGAAATCTGGGATGAATGCAGAAAGTTTGCTTCTGCGAGTGCCTGCGATGGCAAAGACTTGTCAGGTTGGGAAGTAACCGTAGCAAATAACAATGGACAGCCATTGATTTACGAAACCGATAAAAATGGTTCGCAAATCAAACTAGCTGGTAGTGATACCCAAAATAATACTGCTAACTTACCTAGAGATATCGCCGAGCAAATTTTAGCACAAGCTTCGCTACAGTCAGGACAACCCATTTCACGTCTCCAAATTGTCGAAGCACAGCGCAAACAATGGCCGGATGCATGTTTAGGTATCCGTACTGGGGTTGCCTGTGCCCAAATCGTTGTCCCTGGTTGGCAAGTTGCAGTTAGTGACGGTCAGCAAAGTTGGGTTTACCGGGTTGGTGAGGCAACAAGTATCAGCTTTGATAAAGAAGCTACTGATATCGCTGTCCGTGGCAATGTCAAGACTGTACCAATTCCTGTCAGTGAGTTACCACCTCGCTTAGGAAATGATGTAGTTTTCCGCCAAATTAGCAGTGGTGGTTTTGCCGGTTCAACCTATCAAACAGTATTATTAAATGATCGTCGTTTAATTCGCGTCAAGATGGGTGATGCAAATGATTCTGACCGCAGAGTTTATCAAATTTCTGCACAGCAAATGCAGGAGTTTCAACGAGTATTAGAACAGCGAGGAAAAGACTTCAAGAATATTGCTTACCCCACATCGACTGGTGCGGCTGATTATGTTGTTTATACCCTCACAAGTCCTAGCGGTACGGTTCAATACAGCGATATTTCCCAAAAGAATCTGCCTAATAGTTTAAAGACTGTGGTGAAAACCTGGAATGAAATTAGCAGCTTAATTCGATAATTTCGACTGCACATAATCTAACAGCGAATAAAGTATTTATTCGATTTTGTGGTAGTACTACGGTGCGTTACGCTTACAGCTAACGCACCCTACGCTGATTAAGATTTTTGATGTTATGTGTATAATTATGTCTTTTGATAGTCGCTTGATCCACTGTGAAAGAAATAAATCTTGCATTCAGATTACTTGTAAAACAAATTTTATGCTTGACTATTATGCTAAAGTATAGTCTAAAGTCTATATATGCCAAGATAGATGAGTAATTCGGGTGAAAAATTGAATAGTCATAGCACAGAAATCGATAGTCGAGGAAAAATCGATTTGCAGCTGTCACAAACATCACAACACGACGAGATGTTTTACTATTTTGCTTATGGTTCGTGCATGTGTCCGGTTGACCTAAAGCGATCGCTTGGGGAACACACGCACCCCTATGTTATTGGTGCTGGAACTCTCAAAGGTTATCGACTGGGGTTTTATCGGTACTCGACATCCCGCAAATGTGGGGTTTTAGATATGGTCAAAGACCCCAACAAAAGCGTTAAAGGGGTACTTTACAAATTACCCTTACGGTTGAGCGATCGCTTAGATAAACGCGAAGATGTTCGTAGGGGTGGCTATCGTCCAGAAATTATCGATGTTCATTGTGCAAGTCAAGTATATAAAGATGTCCGCACCTATGTAGTTGTAAATAAGCTACCTGCGGAAATTGCCCCTAATGATTGGTATTTCAATATAGTCATGCGTGGCGCTGTAACTTGCGGTTTACCCGAAGAATATTGCTGGAATTTATTTAATCATATGTACCAGCTACAGCAGCAACAACAAAACCAAGTTATGGAAATGGTGTCGTAGGATAGGCGTCCCGCCTGTCCGTATTATAATATTCAGATGCAGTACATATTTACATAAATGGAAATAGTGCTGTAATTTTTATATTGCCTCTATAATTGTTTGCTATTTACCCAGTATTCAACTTTAGAGGTGTAATTATATTAATAATTTAGGACTTACGCATTAGTCATGAAAGAAGGAACCACAGAGTCACAAAGAACACAGAGTCAAGAGGGTTTCGGAGAGTTTTGGCGTAATTCCTATAATGTCTGATTCTGGTTTTAGTATAAATAAAAACATAGCTGCTTAATTTTAATGGCTAAAGACAAGTTTCACGAC
>JANNFJ010001323.1:0-2573 GCA_031379725.1 Calothrix sp. OTE_75_metabat_31 | reverse complement strand
TTACCGGGCGCAGCTTCGAGCTTATTACCCTGTCGCCTAAACGAAAGCATCTCGTCAATGATAGGGCAGTTACTCGGATAGCTCAATACTTCTTTTTCGAGTGCCAATACTAAGCTGGTAATCATCGCGGGTTTGCTGTCTCCAGTGGTACGGATAGCCTCAAATTTAGTATCGCTGTGCTGTCGTGATAACTGCTCTAAATAAACTTGCCCGACACCTCCAGTAACTTCGATACCAACTTTCTCAGGTTTATAAAAACTGATTAATTCTCCAATTTGATAGATGTGATAATCGCTCGTTTGCTGTCGCTTTCGGTAAATATGCGCCACAGAATATTTACCAGCTTTGCACTTGAGAATTACAAAAACTGTGTAATCGTTTCCTGTGGTACTGGTGTCTAGACCGCAATAGTAATCAGCGTCTTTATCGCGGATAGCTTCATACTCACCGCTTACATTTTTACGTATTAAGTCTGCATTGAAAACAGCCACAGTGCTGTCAACAAATCTTAAATTATATTCGCGTTGAATCGTCTCTTCATCCGTCCCATCTTGCGCCAAACGGTACTCTAAATAGTTGGGTATCTGGCTATAGAGGGGATGTGACAAAAAATGTACGATTAACTTGCAACATCCAGCATTATCGATAAACCAATAAATCCCCGGTATCTCTTTAAATAGTTTTCCCTCGCTTACTTGGATTGCTAAATCTTCAATATCATTAGTACCATTATTTTCGTTTAATTTGTCCCAGAAAAAACCACTTTTTGCGCTCGGAGTGCTGACAATCAACTTACTTAATTTATCGCCAGTAAGGGCACTTGAGGGACTGCTAGCAGCGTAAATTTGCTGGATGTTATCCACGAAGCTAGCTTCATCGAATAGACAGCCCGTAATACTATCCAAACTTCTAGACCCCTCTGCACTGCTATTTTTAAAATACAAATCACCACCATTTTTAATTTTTAAATATCCGATGTTATCGCCTTGAGTAGTTACATACTCAGGAATACTTAAAAGCATCTGCCTAGCCCTTCGACTGATAGCGCTTGCGTCATCTCCGTTCCTCATAAATAGGATATTACTCGCCGCAGGATTCAAGCAAGAATCGTGTAAAAATTTACTTAAAACGGCTTGCGTGGTTCCCATCTGACGACTTTTTAAAACTACGATGTTGGGGTACTCTCCCATCAACCGCACTAAAATTTTTTGATACTCGTATGCCTCAAACCGTTTCATTTCTCCACCGCTTCTAATAGTGGTGAGACTTATAAAATCTTCCCACTTTTGCGGAATAGGTTTGAGGTTTTTATCAATTGTGTTGGTGTACTTCTGATATTTCGGATAGAGCATGATTCGAGTTTAAATATCCTTTACTTTCAAGACATTGGAACGCAGCATTAACATCAATCAGGTTGGTTATCCCCCACGCCTTACAAAGCCCTTTAAGGGCGATATCGTACCCACGCCATAAAACATCCATATCCACGAATAACCCCTCTGATTGCAGTTCTAAGGCACGCATTAAGCATAAAGCCTGACGGATAAAAATATCGGCAGTGATTTTCTGTACTGTGACAATTAGCTCGGTAGCATCCTTATATTCTGTGTTGACTCCGACACGTTTAGCAAAATCGAAAAAAGTTTCTTGCTCAGAAAATAGTGGGATGATGTCACTACCTTTTTTCGCCTTATTTTTATTTTCTCGCTCGATAGAAACTTCTAATTTTAAATCATTTCTGAGAAGTTCAATCTCCGCGTCTGTGACTTCCCAACCTTTTTTTAAGCATCGACTTTTGATAGTTTTTGCGGTGAAGTTATTTCTCAATAAAGCTTTGATAAATTCATTCATAAAAAGTTAAGGGAGTGTGGTAACACTCCCATTGTAAATTATTCAAATGTTAAGTTATTGTCCTTGCACCATCTTTCTACAGTAGAGCGATTACTACCACTACGCTGGGTTAATTTGTTAATGCTTAATTTTTCGCCAGTGTGTTTCATAAAAGCTAAAGCTTGAGAAATACGCTCATCTGCCGTACCTTTTTTACCCTTTCCTTGTGCGTACTGTACTTGTCTACCTATTTCATTTTTCGCAATGAGTACCCGCCCTTCGAGCGATAATTCTGCAATAGTTTTACCTGAATATTCAGATGCTTTTTCAAGAAGTTCGCATTCGGACATTAGTAAGGGGTCTTTAGATTCCAAGCCAAACATCTCTTTAAGAATTGGCTCTTTTTCCTTTCTCTCCGCACCTTGCAGATTAGGAAAATAATCTTTCGGTGTGGTATCGCAATTCTTCCCGTGTAGTTGCTCGTAGCACTCCAATAATTCAGCTAAAAATTCAGGGTTACTTTTTCCACCTGGGGGATTTAAAGCAGTCAATTTGTCGATGGTTTCTTGATTGCTAATTTTGATTGTGAGGGGCTTTTGACCGTCTTTAACTGGTGACATTTGATGTATCCTTGAAGTAGTTTTTATGTTGATACTAGCAGTCTAACAATACCCCTATTGTTTGTCAAGGGGTTTTGTTAGATTTTTTCATTCGTCCCAACGGGCATCTATGAAAGCTTTGTA
>JANNFJ010001316.1:0-3909 GCA_031379725.1 Calothrix sp. OTE_75_metabat_31 | reverse complement strand
GTAGTAAATTTTCAAACCCACATTTCGCACCCCAACAGTCACAATCGGTAAATTGAGGTAAATTTTTTGAAGCCCTTTAACAGTTGATATAAAATCTCGGTAAATCTAATAAAGCTATGGGGTGTGGTGGAAATGAATTATTGGTTAATGAAATCGGAACCGGATGTATATAGTATTGCTGACTTAGAACGACAGCAGCAAACTATCTGGGATGGGGTTCGCAATTATCAAGCGCGAAATTTCCTGCGGCAAATGCAACTAGGAGACTTGGCTTTTTTCTATCATTCAAATACCAATCCCCCTGGAATCGTTGGATTAATGCAGGTTGTCAAAACAAATATTGCTGACCCTAGTCAGTTTGACCCCAAAAGCGAATATTATGACCCTAAATCAACTCCCGAATCTCCACGGTGGCAAACGGTTGCTGTAGAATTTGTTGAGGCTTTTCCGATATGGATATCTTTGTTGCAATTGCGAGAAAAATTTAGTTGCGAAGAGTTAATGGTGGTAAAGCAAGGTAATCGCTTATCGGTGATGCCTGTTTTGGAGTTAGCAGCGATGAAAATTTTGGCTTTGTCTCACGCAGAGGCGCAGAGTCGCAGAGAGTAAGAGCAATTAAAATGAGATTGAGAATGTGAGAGCAATGGATCGAGAAGTAGATTAATTTATGCACGCTAATTTAAATACAGAGGTGTAAATATAATCTTGGAACAATGCAGCCAACTTTTGGGGAATTATTAAAAAGGAGATCATTCCCGGCATAAATTGGAATACGGCGAGTTTTATACCCTTAGTAGGTCATACTGACAAGTATAATCGCATCGATTCGTAGCGACTGCCTTGACAGCCAAGTGCGATCGCTCTACGGCAAGCAGTTGTAATTATTACAATCGCTCTACTTTGCAAGATACGTGCTTGCGATACTATCGAAGATAGTTGCCCGTGGCATCGCACAAACACTTAAGCGACACCAAAATCCGTCAACTGACGCATTTTTGGAGTATGAAAACCAATGACAATATCATGCTTTGGTACTCCCATTTCAACTAACTCACCGGCTAAATCGACTTCCGTTGTATTTTGCTGAATCCAAATTTTCCCATCCTTAATATCTAGATGCATCATACAACCATAAATTCGCGTTTGATTATTCCAACCCACACTCACAATTTGATAGCGTTCTCGTTCGGTATCAAATATTTGTTCCAACTCAACGTCCCCGTAACTTGGTTTGTAATCGAAATATTTAACTAGTATTTGCTTGACTTTTTCTCGATAATTCTCTAATTTATCCATCTGATAATCTCCTCCTTTTCTATATCATAAATAATAATTTTTAAATTATTTTCACTTACAACTAATTTAGTAAAAGGTAAGTTAAAAAAGTCATTATAAATTGCTGAGGGAACCGCTAAATATAAAATTCTCCCTGGGTCTTCGGAACGTAATGCTGTGCGATAATTAATAAACTGTCCCAATGCCATATGGAATTCATAAATTTTTGAAGAACTAACAAAATTTTTAACTTCAACCGCTATTTTTTCCGTACCTTTTTCTGCGGCTACAAGTTTCTCAACACCTAAATCTATCTGAATATCAACCCCACCACAACGAATACTTAATGGGTCGTCTGTAATTACCCATCCATCTTTTTCTAGTGCAGACCTAACGATGTTATGAAATAGATCGCGTGCCATATCTTTAACAAATTCTGCACCAATAGTTTAATTTCATTGTACCGATATATCTAACAAATTGTCAGCGAAGCCGATTTTAGGAATAATGTCACAAATTATACCATCAATGTTGTCGAATGCAATTACCACAAAACCTTTACTGATTTTATAATTCTTAAGATATCTTATACCAATGACAATCCTGCCTTTGAGAAGGACGCTATCAGACAAGCACTGAGAGAAGGTGTAAAATTAGAAATCGTTAGTTAGTTTGATAAATAAAATTAACTAATTTACTTTTTTACTTTTGATTAGAGAATAACTAGATGATTAACATCTTTCAACTGGAAAAAGCTATCGATGCTAATGATACAGAAACTGTTAAAAATTTAATTAATGAAGGAGTAGAGCTTAACTATATTTACGATTTACCTCCCTTAGCACGAGCCGCAAGTCTAGGTAATGTAGAAATGGTTAAGTTATTGATCGAAAGTGGTGCTGACATTAACCTCCAAATGGAAGACGAAAGAGATACTGCTTTGATGATGGCAGCTTTATATAACCATCTTGAAGTTGTCAAAATACTTGTTGAAGCTGGTGCAGATGTAAATATAGGAGATTGCTATGGAACTAAGGCAGTTGTTATGGCTGCCAGTAATGGTCACGAAGATGCTTATAATTACCTTGCATCATTAACCATCCCAGAATTTGAGCCTGGGAAAAGACTTTTAACAGAAGCAAAGCGTCAAAAAAAAAGACGAAACGAAAAAGGACTATGGGTTTATAAATCTGAAGAAAATAAAAGTTAACGAATAAAATACAAGTATATTTTTTCACATCATTAGTATGAAAAATTAAAATCTGAAAAAACTATGTCTGATAACAGTGAATATTTTACAAAGTATATAGCTTTATTTAAAGCAATTGAATCTAATGATTTAATTACAGTTCAAAGATTACTTCAATCTAAAATTAATGTAGAGCAAATAGATGCTTCTGGACGTACCCTAACGCAAGTAGCCATTTATTGGGGCAATGTAGATATTGCAAAAATTTTACTTAAAGCAGGCGCTAAATTTCATTTCCTTGATGAGCATTCATTCGGGAGAGCTATTTATAATCGTAGGCTAGATGTAATAACATTCTTCATCGAAATGGGAATTGATGTAAATCTTAAATTTCAAGAAGATGAAAATACAACTGCTTTGATTGAGGCAGCACAGATTGGTGATATTGAGATTGTTAAAAAGCTCGTTGAATCTGGATCCGAAGTAAATGCCATCAATGATAAAAATGACTTTGCTCTCATGAATGCAGCCAGTCAGGGATGGCAAGAAATATATGACTATCTAGCTCCTCTTACTTCACCACAACTGCAAAAAAGGGCAAAAAAAGCACTCGATTATGGCTTAATTTATCGAAAAAGGAAGGATGATAAATTATTAGATAAATTCATGACATCAGCGGCAACAGGAGATATTGAAGGTGTCTTAAGAGTAATCAAAGGTGGAATTAATATTAACGCTTTTGGAGAAAATCGAACAACAGCGCTTTTTGTCGCTGCTAATTGGGGTTATATACCTGTTGTTCGCAGTTTGATAGAAGCAGGAGCTAATGTTAATTTAGGTGAAGAAGATAATAAAGAAACCCCATTAATGATTGCCGCTGCAAGAACAGCTTTACAAAAAAATAAAGTGTATGTTGGTGGTAATGGTCATATAGAAGTCATCAAGCTTTTGCTAAAAGCGGGTGCAAATGTTAATGCACGAACGTCATTTGGTTGGACTGCATTAATGGCCGCTGCGAATGCTGGAAGTATTGAAGTTGTCCAATTACTCTTGAAAGCAGGTGCGAACATTAATCATAAAGATATTAATAAGGATACTGCTCTTTCTCGCGCAGAAGAAGCAGGATATTTCCATATTGCTCAACTTCTTCGAGAAGCAGGAACAATTAAAAATTAACTTTCAGAGGGATGGGATTGATTCTCGTGCCAAAGTTGATATGCTTTTTTTGCCTGCTCTTTTATTTCCTCTGGTAACTGTGCGTATGCTGACCAAAAATCAGTTGTCGTCAATGATTTCATCGATATCCCGTACCCTGTTTGCTGCAATATCAGCTTCGGCTTTAGCAATTAGCTTATCCAGTTTTCCCGATGTCAAGTCAGCTTCAATTTGCTTATCCCACATTTGCAGCCATTCTCGGTCTTGCTGCCCGTGAAATTCAGCGCGTG
>JANNFJ010001126.1:0-3734 GCA_031379725.1 Calothrix sp. OTE_75_metabat_31 | reverse complement strand
ACCACTCCTCCACAACCGCGCTGAAATAAAGAAGCAACTCCTTCATCTACAATAAAACGATTAATAATTTCATCCTGTTTAGGTTCGTAACCTTCAGGAAAATATTGTTCGATATGTTCGCCTTTTCCGGCAATAATTAGTTTGACTTCGGGGATAATTTCAGTGATTAATGGCATTGCTTGTAATAGATATTTCAAGCCCTTGTAGGGCCAAATTCGACCGTAAAATAGTATTGTAAAAGGTTCTTTTTCTACATGCTTATTTATCGATACTTTCTGGTACATACTACCAAGTTCACCATGAGGTAACACGCAAACTCGCTGCTTGGGAACGTTAAAGCTTTGAATCAAAGCATCCTTCAATAAATTGGCATGTACTAGCAACTGCTGCGAACGGTAAAAGGCTATCCTTCGAGTATATTCTGATGTTGGTACAGCACCTTTGTCCCCTGGGTGACGAAACACATCATGAATCGTTGTCACCAAAGGAGGCATTTTATTTAATAGCAGTGTCACATCATACCAAGGGTCATTAGTTTCTTGGACGTGCAAAACGTCAGGTTGCGATTTGCGAATAATATCCATCATCTCGATCATAGATGATATATTACGAGGGTCGCGGATACGTGGTTTTTTAAAACTACAGAGATGAATGCGTGGGTCGAGAATATCTTTACAGGCAACAGAAATATTTTCAGGATTAACTAAGGTTAAATCAACATAATTGGCAAGGGCATTTGCAAGCTGTATCGTATATTCGTAAAAGCAGAAGTGTAATAAAGTAACTTTCATATTTTTCCTCACTCGTTAATTAATAATTTTTTTCGGAAAATAGTAATGCAATCGACGTAGAAAGATTCTTGGCAATTCTCTAATTAAATGTACAAAGAAGTATGGATTGGATATCATTAATATCAAGGCTTTTAATAATTTACCTTCTTTGATTGGGTCTATTACGCTAAAGTATGGTCTAATTTTTTCTAGTAAATAAAGACGTTTAGATAAAGCCATTTCCAAATCAGGATTATTTTTAATCGCATCCTGATTGAACAAATATATTGTGGCTTGGCAATATCCATTCAAAAGGTTAATTTTACTGTCAGTTACCAGCGAACCTTGACGAGAGCGATAGAAATAGTAAGGCTTTGGTACAAAAATAAAGCGGGCGTTATGTGCTAAACAAATTGTGTCAAGATAAAAATCTTCACCTATGCTAATATCCTGATGAACTTTAATTTGATGTTTAATCAAAAAATCTTTTTTGAATATGGGTTTCGTTAAACCAAGCGGTATGCTCCATTTTCCAGGTAAATCATTTTCAATAAAAAATAGAGGCTCTATATGCTTTATTTTTTTAATTAATACTTTACTTTCACCCAAAAATGTACTCCAAGGTTTACTGTCTCCATCCCTAATTAGGTAAAAATCATCAGCAATCATATCTGCGTTTTCTACATAGCCTATCAATAAAAGTTGTTCTAATCTTTCTGGTACAAACCAGTCATCTGAATCAAGTAACGCTAACCATGTTCCTTGAGCTTCTTTAAATCCAATGTTTAAGCTATAACTCCTACCAAAATTTTGTTTATTAACAAAAATTTTAACTCGTTTATCTGTAAAACTTTTAGCTACCTCCAGAGTTCTATCGGTCGAGGCATCATCAATCACAATAACTTCAATATTTTTTTCTGTTTGATCTAAAGCTGATTGGATAGCTTGGGAGATATATGCTTCGCTATTGTATGCAGGAATAATTACAGATGCTTCGATACCCATAATAATGTTTAATGATTAATTTTAGTATTTTTTTTATTTGCTGCTAGTTTAGCTGAAATTACACCCCAACCACCAAGGGTGTAAACACCTAAACTAATAATTATTAATATGTAAGTAAAAGTCGATATAAATATAGTCAACAAAATGTCACTGTTGTACTTATCTAAAATAAAAAATACAGCTAACATCAATATAGTAATTAGTATTAGATGACGGATATTAGGTATTACACGTAAATAGGAAAGACGACTGCGTATACCATATATATATATACCTAAGCTCACAAACTGTGTGATAATGACTGATAAAGCTGCCCCATCAACTTTATAGCTAGATACTAAAAATATGCTTGCTAAACCACCTATTATGGTACTAATGAATACATCAAATAAATTAATTATTTCAAAATTATTTGCTACTAAAACATAACTAAATGGTCGAATAAAAGCTGATATAATTGATCCGAAAACTATAATTTTAAGCGCTATTGTTGCTTGGATAAAACTAGGGTCTTTGTATAGTAAAATTAGTAAATCTTCGCCAATAAATAGGATACCAATCGTAAATGGTAATGCTACAGCTAATAATATTTCTACAATAGTTTCTATCAATTGACTCTGATTTTGCCTACCCAATGCAACCGCTTTAGACATTTTGGGGAAAAATGCTTGTACTAAGCTATTGCAAACAATTTCAAAAGGTTGCATTAGTTGTGTAATTGCACTGTACAAACCGACTACAATCTCACCTCCTAATAACGAAAGGATAAGTACCTGCATCCTTGAGTTAAATACAGATATTCCTTCGATGAATAAAAAGGTTTTTGATGCTTTTGCCGTCTGCCAAATAAAATTCCAATCAACCTGCAATTTATACGTAACAGTTCTGGAAATTAATAACCATTGAACTAATAAAACAATTGTTTCCGAAATAAAGAAAATAATGGATAAAAAAGCAACATCATGCTTTAGGGACATTGCCCAAATCATTATCAAAACTCGCAGAATATAAATTGGCACTGCACTAATAGTAATTAAATGCATTTTTTCCAGTGCCTGGAAAATTGCTTCTGTAATATTAGAAAGTGAAAATGGTATAATTGTTAAACCTAAAATATAACAAACATTGGAAGTATCTTCGCTGTATGGTAATGCAAATACTACGATTACTAACGCAATGTAACCAATAATGCCAGAAATTAGCTGTAGTAAAGTACCGCTAACTAAATAAATAGATGCTTCTTCGGGTCTTTGTGCTAATTCTCTAGTAAATAATGTCTTAAAACCTTGAGATGCCAAAGTCATAAAAACAAAATAATAGCTGAAAGCAAGCATATATTGCCCCAATTGGTACGTACCAAGAATACGAGCAATAAATGCAATTAAAATGAAGGTAGTTATGCTTTGTGTTAATCGATTAACTAATAGCGAAAATGAATTTCCTAAAAGTTTACGTTGTTCTGTCATAAATCTTATTTACGGTAATATTTGTAGATTGCGTTAAAGCATCCTACTTTTTTGCTTTCACTCGATTGTTTTTGACAGCATACCGCTGTTCGGAATATTCTTTAGTGTAATAAAAGTAGCTATCGGGTTCATTTTCTGTGATTACACCATTAACTACTAACCCTAAAAGATTTTGACCTGAACGCAATAGCAACTCTTTTGCCGCAGTTGCACTGTTGTAATTGATAATTCCTGGTCTAGTTACTAACAAAATTCCATCTGTAATTTTACCTAATGTTAATGCGTCTGCACCAAGTGCTAAAGGAGGTGCATCAATAATGACAAAATCATAAATTGTACAGTAATCCGATAAGCAGGCAATCATCTTTTTCGAGTCCAGCAGAGCTAGAGGATTCGGAGGAATTGCTCCTGCTGTTAACACATCCAGATTTGGCATTACCTCTTTTACCGTAGTATTAAATTGGTCTGAGTGATGTAATCATTGGTCAAGCAG
>JANNFJ010001227.1:0-5543 GCA_031379725.1 Calothrix sp. OTE_75_metabat_31 | reverse complement strand
TTCTTTTTTAAAGCTTTCTAATGACCCTGTGTTCATGATTTCTAACTAATTTTATGAGATAAAACCTTGTAGAAATTCCTGAAAATAGCTGATGCGTGCTTCTACGTCTTTCTTGTTATTGTATCTACCATCGAAAAGGGGTCTATCATTTTCTTCTTTAATATATAGCAAGTCTTTATTTGAGTAAAGGCTACTCTCTATGGATTGGCTATGCTTGAGTAAAGTTTCCTTATGACAAATATTATTTGCAACTGCTTGCATCATTGGGTCGTAAATTGTTTTTATTGGTGTTTTATTGTCACGCTTTTCTTTTGGCGGTATAAAAGCATCCGAACCAAAGATTGAATAAACCAAATCAATAGTTCCATTAAAAAGATTTTCAAGATTTTTTATTGTTTCGTCTGGATAATTATTTGCTTGTTTTAAATAGTTATCTAAAAACTTATCTACTGGAGATTTGAAGTGAGCTAAATGGCGATAAGCGAAGAATCGCAAAACCAATTCAACATCTTCCATTTTGCGATACGACTCACTTTCAAGTAATTTTTCTTCTCCTTCAGATTCCAAAGGTAGTTTCCACATTGTACGAAAATTAGGGTTTTTCGCAAGCATTATACATAATTGATTAAACTTGCCATTATGTAGGGCATTTCTTGTTTCCTGTGCCGTTAGCTTTTCTCCGCCACTATTCAATCTTTCAAAAACTATTTGTTTAAGAAAGTCAGCTTCTTCTGTACTTTTTGCAGTCTCTTGCAACAATACAATAGATGATAAATAACGTCTATCTATTCCTCTTTTAATTTGTTCAGGTAAATTTTTATAATTTCGACCATTAAGTTCTTGCCAATATTCCAATCCCTCCAAATTAAATTTTCCTTTGTAAAAATCATAAATAGCTGTTAGCCTTTGCAAGCCATCCATGACTTCATAGATAGAGTAATCTACTTCATACAGAAAGATAGGTGGAATTGGCACATTCATGATGAATGATTCTATCAAACGAGATTTTCGAGTATTGCCCCATCTTTTTCTGCGCTGATATTCAGGATTTAGAATATACTTCTTACTGTCAAGCATAGTTTCTATGCTATCAAGTGGGTAACGAGCTTGTTCGGTTACAATTCTTATTTCTCCCTTTTTGTATTTTTCATTTATCTCATTGTCTGAAATAAAAACTGGAGAAATATCTGACTTATTTGGGAAAACAAACGTCTCGCCTCGAATTAAGGAATCACTTCCTATCATGCTAAATCTCCAAATTTTGTGATGATATTTTTTTAGTAGACGGTACCGTACATTACACGTATAGTATTAGCGAAACATCTCTCAATATTTCCTTCTTCTTTACATAACTCCAATATAACTTTTTAACGATAAATATACAGCGCTTCTCGTTCTATATAGCAGGAGCGCTTTCCTCTTGTTTAGCGCCGAACCTTGCCTTTGCTATATTCCGCAGGGCTTCCAAAAAAAACGCCAACTCGCCATCTTGCTCATATTCTTCAAGGGCAACGTCCAAGTACGCCTTCGTCATTTCCTGGTTCTGTAGCTGTTCTAACACTATCTCGTCATGATTTCTAAGTTTCTTGCTCCGGAAAGTTCCTTCTGGTAAGCCTGCCAATATTTTTTTTAGCTTTTTCTATATCCCTGTCTAGACTATCCTTTCATTTTTATATAAAAGTTATCATGGCATAGTTGAGGAAACTCGCATCGAATGATACCGTCAGATGTTGAATGTGAGAGCAAACAACAGGGATTATTCGATGAATAAGTATAAATCCATAGATGGCAGCACGACAATTCCTCAGAAGTCGAATTTTGGCGCAAAGCAAACAGTAGTGAGTGTATTAATGTTATCAACAGTACTTGCACCCTACGCAAGTATTGCTGCACCACCACGTAACCCCGATAAAACGGTGAATTGCGACATGTTAATTGTCGGAGGTGGACTTTCGGGTGCTGCAACAGCTTATGAAGGGTTATTAGCTGGAAGAACAGTTTGTTTGACGGAAATTACCGATTGGTTGGGGGGGCAAATATCATCGCAGGGGACATCCGCACTCGATGAACGCCCGACGCAGCGACGTAAGCAATTCTACTCACGGGGTTACTTGGATTTGCGATCGCGCATACAAAAGCAGTACAAAGGTGATTTGAACCCTGGGGAATGTTGGGTCAGCGATTCGTGTTTTTTACCCAAAGATGGGCATAAAGTCTTGACCGATATGCTCAAGGATGCCGAGAAAAGGGGTCGAGGGAAGTTGGAATGGTTCCCGAATACAGTAGTCAAAGATTTGGAACTTAGTGCAGACGGCAAAATTATCAATCGTGCGATCGCAATCCAACATCAACCCGCACCCTCTGCACCACCTGTTAACACAGCACCCCTATCGCAAGATATCGAAGACTCATACAATTACCAAAATTCATCGCGCTTCACGAAGACAATTATTAACTTTGCAGCCAAGCAAAATAAAAATAATAATTCTCCGCAATGGTACGTAGTCGATACTAGCGAAACTGGTGAAGTAATTGCCCTGGCTGATGTTCCTTACCGCCTCGGCATTGACCCCATGTCATATTTAGAACCATCATCATCAAGTCCCACCAGTGACGCATACTGCCCGCAAGGTTTTACCTACACTTTTGCGATGGAGGCAACCAAGGAAGCCCAACAGCAAACCATGCCTTCCTACTACATGCAGTATTCGCCTTATTTTAGCTACGAACTCAAGCGACTCGCAGATTTTGATTTAGTATTTACCTACCGTCGCATCAAGAGTCCCGGTAACGGTAAACCTAAAACATTCGGTGGCATCAACTTTACAGTTCCCACCCCTGGGGATATCTCGATGCAAAACTGGACTTGGGGAAATGACTACCGTCCAGGGACATCACAGGATAATTTAATCTACTCACGGCAACAATTACAATCATCTGGACAACTTCAACCAGGTGGTTGGATGGGTGGATTGCGAACCGAAGCTTTACGCAAAGCCGAAGAAAAAGCTTTTTCCTATTATTACTGGCTAGCTGCGGGAACTACTGACTCCCAACTCGGCGAAAATGTCAAAACTCCGCAACCGAATAACCGCTTTCTATCTGGGTTTAACGCACCAATGGGAACCGCACATGGGTTATCCAAATACCCCTATATGCGCGAAGGACGACGCATCATTGGTCGCCCTAGTTGGGGACAAAAGGACGGGTTTACAATTGAAGAAATCGACATTTCCCGCCGCGACTACAACGATGAGTATTATCGGAAAAACCTTCCCGCTGATATGTATCGCAGGTTACGAGCGACACTTGCTGGTTTAGAAGCAGCATCTGTACTAACAGGAAAAATTGACCCAAATAAGGCAATGCGGCGTACCCGTTCTACAGTTTTCCCTGATTCGGTAGGTATTGGACATTACGCTATTGATTTTCATCCCTGTATGGAAAAAAGCCCACCGGAAGCACCCGGAAACCGCGAACGTCCCGGAGAAAGACGTGGTGCAGGGCAAGCATACCCTTTCCAAATTGCACTGCGGGCAATGATTCCCCAAAAAATTGATAATTTGATTGTAGGTGGTAAGAGTATTGCTACGAGTCATATTGCAGCGGCTGCATATCGGGTACACTCATTTGAATGGTCTTCCGGTGCTGCTGCGGGTACTGTTGCTGCGTTTTCTTTAAAGAATGCAGTTGCACCCTATGAATTAGTTAATGATTTACCCAGACAAGAACCGCAATTACAAGCACTCAAAGCTTTGCTGGAGAAAAACGGTAATCCCACTGCTTTCCCCGATACATCAATTTTTAACCAAAATTGGGAAGATTGGAAGTAATTTGTTGGTGGTCAGTGGTTAGTGGTCAATGGTTAATGGTTAGTGGTCAGTGCTTAATGGTCAGTGGTTAATGGTCAGTGGTTAGTGGTTAGTGGTCAGTGGTCAGTGGTTAGTGGTCAATGGTTAATGGTCAATGGTTAATGGTTAGTGGTCAGTAATTCTAAATAAGGACAACTGACAAATGACAATTGACAATTGACAACTGACCAACAACAAATGACAACTGACCAACAACAAATGACAATTGACAATTGACAACTGATCAACAACAAATGACCCGCGACCAGTAACTATGGACTAAACTAGTTATTTGTAGTGTAGTTTTATTAAATGCCTATTGGCTCAATTGTGTTATGGTTACAAGACTTTGGGCAGTAGCTGACAAAATGGCTGCGACCCCTACTGTAACTCCTGAACGGTCTACTCAAGTTACAAGCAAGCCTTATCCGAACTATAAAGTTATCGTTCTCAACGATGACTTTAATACATTTCAGCATGTTGCTGAATGTTTAATGAAGTACATTCCTGGTATGAGTGGCGATCGCGCTTGGGATTTGACCAACCAAGTGCATCATGAAGGGCAAGCTATTGTTTGGGTTGGCCCTCAAGAACCCGCTGAACTCTACCACCAGCAACTTCGTCGTGCTGGTTTGACTATGGCACCCCTCGAAACGGCATAATCTACCAATGGATAAATCCTCCCCAGGCAGACTAGTTTGGAATCATTCGACCCACATAGACGGTTTGATACCGATTTTGGAACGTCTTTGCAAGCAGCACGGCATTCAAACTGTGACCCCAGCTGTAATTGGACGTTCTAAAGGTCATTGCCCTAGTTTGCTTTTACGAGTTTCGGTGCCAATTCGGGGAGGTTTCAAAATTATTGCTCGTCAGGGTAAAACCGTACAAGAAGTATTTATTATTACAGAACTCGATACCGAGCAATTGGAAAATGCCATTGCGATCGCAATGCGAAAATGATTAATCCGTAGGATAGGCATCCCGCCTGTCCGTTTAGATATATAAAAATTAAAAAATTAAATATAGGACAGGCTACAAACCTATCCTACGACAAATATTTTCTCGAATTGTCTCAACAAAAATCATTCTTCGATTTGATCGTGAACAGCGAACTTGTGGAGAGGTAAGCTAACAATGCAGGAAAATGTTAAGAAGTATGACAATGCTGCTGTCAGTTTCAAAGTCATCATCAAATCTACCCAGTCAGGAACAACAATTTTTTGGATGCCAAATGCAATACAGTAAACTAGCCAGTAAGTAAAACTCATTCTAAATAAAATATGCTCGGTTTCTAACACGTCGTTCCCTTCAGACTTACAATTCCACAACAGTGCTAAACCTGCTACACAAGCCAAAAACGAGAGAGCTACAAATGAATTATGACAAAAAAGATTTGTGAAACACATTTTGGAGTATCCCAATTTAATTGAATTTCATATCAGTCTATAGGATGATTGTTTGAGATTCCAAAAAATATTTACAAACTGCAATAGTTTATGGGTTAAGTGTGAACAAATGCAAAGAAAACGGTGATTTAGATACTAAAAATTAAAATTTCTACACAATCAACAAAAAATTAGGCATTTGTTGTACCACCTTTCCAGGGCTGGTGGTCTGCATCATTAATTTTGACTAGTCGAGAGGGCTAGAATCCGGGTTTCTTCAAAAAACCCGGATTCTTTAAACCCC
>JANNFJ010001218.1:0-10345 GCA_031379725.1 Calothrix sp. OTE_75_metabat_31 | reverse complement strand
ACTAACGATTCGCAGTTTAATTAAAAAAATTAAAGCAGTAACTTAATCTAGCCTGAGTCTAAAAAAGGGATTTATAGAAATAAAATTAACTTTTGACCTTTACAAAAACATTTTTACTTCGGTTGATTTTGTGGTGTTCCGATTTCACGAACTAAGAGTTGAACGACAAACCAAGGCTCTACTAAATAACGTCTCCAAAGTCTTTTTGGTTCACTCACTAACCGATATAACCACTCCAGACCAAACCTTCCCATCCATCGAGGTGGAGTTGGAACCGCACCAGCTACATAATCAATACAAGCTCCACTAGTCAGAATCGCGTTGGCATGGATGCGCTCTAGATTCTCGGCAATCCAATATTCTTGACGCGGCATTCCCATCCCCACCATTAATACATGAGGTTGGTAAGCTTTGATTGCAGCTAGGGTAGCAAGATTTTCCTGGCTATATCGGCGAGGATCTATGTATCCGTGGGCACAATTAATTTGCAATCCGGGGAAGCGATCGCGCAGGATTTTAGCTCCTTTTTCTGCAACTCCTGGCTTAGAACCTAAATAAAATATCCGCCAACCCTGCCTGACAGCTTCTGCCATCAAAGGATTCACCCAGTCAACATAAGTGACTCGTTGTTCGCGTTGGAGCGGAAAACCGAGTAACTTTCCGAACATGACCAGAGGCATTCCATCGATATGGGTGTAGTCGGCCTTTGCATAGAAGGCTCGCATTTTTGAGTCGTGATGGTAGAGGTAGAGGCTGTGCAGGTTGTGATTAGCAATAATCCATTTGCGATTTTGCTCGACTGATTCAGCAATCAGCGAGTTGAGTTGGGGAATGGAAAGCGCATCGACTTGCACACCTAAGAATTTATAATTTCTAGATCCGAAACTTTTTGTCGATAGAGATTGCATTCTAAAGTAGAACCTAAAAAAATAATTTTGAGCTTGTTTAATTGATAGCTAAAAAATGACGATAAATGTAATTATGAATCTCATTTAATATTTGCCATCAAAATGCGAGCAATATTTTTGGCTTTTGCATTCCAAGAATATTTGTCACGAATTAGAGTATATGCAGCTTCTGCTAGCGACTGGTATTTGTCTAAATTTAATGCTGCATTTAAAATAACTTCCGCCATTTCTTGAGTTGAGTAACCAGCTACTAAAAGATGTTTCATATGATGAAACTCTTCTAAACCTCTCAAACCTTCAGAAGTAGAAATAACTAATTTCTTACTAGCAAAATAATCGAGAGCTTTGTTCCTTGCGCCTCCTGCAACTGCTTGTTTTGGGAATGGTAAAAGTGCAATATCTGCATACTTCAAATAAGTATCAAAATCTTCTCTCCTGGCAAGAAAACCAGCAAAAGTAATGTTTGGAGGTAATTCTATCTTTATATCATCAGCATTACGACCGATCACAACAAAATGCACTTCTTTATTCTTCTCAAGATATTTAGCTATTTCAATCGTCATCAAAACAGACATATCATTAGTTGGGAACTGAAATGTCTTAGGCGCAACAACAACAACAATTTTGGCGGGAATTACTGTTTCATAAGGGTTAGTTTTACAAATGACTTCAGTATTTAAAATGTTTTCAGTAACTCCATTTCCTACACAATGTATATTAGGAGATGTCTTCGCATACCATTGCTTAATCAAATCTGGTGTTGATTGCCCAGCTGAAATAATTTTATTACAATAAAAAACTAATAATCCCTGAGCTATGTATGTTTTAATGAGCTGCATAAATTCATTGAATGGATTAGCAACTGAAGATAAACGGCTCCAATATTCAAAAGCTGAAAAAGTATGAAAATCGAACACAAGCGAACATTTGTTTGCTCTTGTTAGTGTTAATGCAATCAGCGCTGCCAATGCTGGCAAAGTTTCTTGAGCATATATAATATCTGGATGAAACTCATTTAAACATTGTTGTACTGCCCTAATATATGAAGTAAGGCTTCTTTTCCTAACCGACACCGAAGGTGCGTAGTTCACTGCCGAACACTCTAAACCTAGCTGACAAACATCAAAATATTTAATTAAATGTTCACCTAAGTGGAATGGTCTTGTAAATGCGCCAAATGGTTGATTAGAATCAAGAGTAGAAACAATAACTAAACGTTTATTCATAAAAAAAATGGTTAATTTGTATAGATTTATTTAATTGCAAAAAATTATTAAACTTCTTCCCAAGGAAGTTCACTTATATATGGAAAGTTATGTTGGTTAACCGATGTGGAAAAATTATTATGTGATGGCAAACAATCTTCAACACTTACTTCCGGAAGAATATTTGTACCCAGATCATTTCTAACAAAAAAGGCATTGAATTGTGTGGTATTTGAACCAACTAATCTATAGCCCAATTTTTTACCAAGATTTACAAATGCTTGCAGAGAGGCCCCACAATAATATGCACCATTGATAATTTGAGCTTTAAAGTTTGGTTCATAAGGTATAGTGACAGATTTATCTGCCCCCCAATATGTATTATATTCAATAACCAGAACTCTAGGCTTGATAACATTTATTGATGTCCATATCCAGTAATCTATTCCATCCATATCTAGTGAGAACAGATCTATTTCACCATCAAATCCATGATTCAATAAAAGCTCATTAACATTTTCAGATGTTATCCAAGCATGGATTAGTTGAGGGGGGTTATTACTTGTAGTTTTGATAAATTTATATATTTTTTTGCCAATTTTTAGCTGTTCTGCATCTCCATCGAATAAAAGACCTTTCCAGCCATGATTAATTATTAGATTAGCGGCATTACATTCCACGCCATCTCCACAACACATTTCTACAACTTTTTTATTTGTTGTGCCAATTAAAGAAAATATATATAGCAAAAAACCGTCTTCATCAGTTTGGGAGTAAGTATGAAAACCTACTTCTTGAAATCTAGGTAAAGTTTTGGTTGTTGCTAATTGTCGATACTGGTTACTTAAAATTAGCTGGTCAATCTGCCTTTCATTTATGAGCTTTACACTATTCAATACACGATAAAATCTTTCTTTTGCTACCGATTTTATTAATTTTTGTGCTTGTTTTAGCATTTATTTTCTCTTGGCTTTGATTAAAATTTTGAACTCTTGACTAGGCTAATACCAACTTATTCACAAAAAAACAGTTTTTACTTAGTGAACGTTGGAGAAATAGCCAAATCTTTGTAACCGATAATTGCACGTATGTAAGGTAACAGCCAGTAAACAAACCAGAATGGACCAGAGTGACGACTGCAAAAAACAGTCCAGGGTTTAAGAGGAAATCCTTTAATCTGGATTACCTTCTTTAATCGCTCTAGTAAAGGTAAATTAGTATCCGCCCAACTGTTGCGGATTGAGTTCTTAGTGCAAGTTCCTACATATCCAGGTGCTACCCATATAGAGCAACCTAAGCGACGTGCTCTTAACCCATAATCTAAATCTCCTAAACTATGAATAAACGCTGCATCAATATTTCCTACCTTCACTGCGACAGAACCAGAAATTAATACACAATTACCATACATCGTGTCGCATCCTTGAATTTTCTGATTGGGTTGTAAAAACTCAAATTTATTAGAGTGCCATTTTTTTGATTTCACAGCACCTCCATAAGTTGGTTGTTTAGTGATCGGATCTTTAGTTGAGCCTACAATAATGGAATCAGAGTAACCTTGATTTTTTAGATGCTCGTAAATTTGTAATAACTGTGTCAATACATTTGATTCAAGTATAGTGTCGTCATTAAGCCAAAGGTAATAATCGTAATTTGCTTTCATTGCTTCGGCGAATGCCAAGCGCATTCCCCCAACCCAAAATAAATTACCATCTCCCCTCAGAATTTTGACTTCTGGGTAATTAACAGTAATTGCGTCTGAAGTACCATCAGAACTGCCATCATCAGTGAGGTAAACATCAAAAGGTTTTGTTTGTTGATATAATGCATGTAAACATGCGAGAGTCGTATCACGTCTGTTATGACAAGTCATAATAACTCCCAACTTTGTAGATTTCATGAATTTATGTAGTTTAGTAGTTAACTGCTTAAAAGATTCAATTTTTTTGATTGTAAATCTTGGATTTTCATACGTTCAATTTCAATTGCTAGTGTCAAAGATATTGATATATAATATACCCATAAAAAATTAGAAGTTAAAATTGTATTGAGTTCAAAAATATTAAAACATAAAGTCAAAAGTATCATTTCTAGCATCCATAAGGATTCTATACTTCTTTTTCTTATCAATAAGTATATGGAATTAAAAATGACGTTCAAAAAGCTGAAAGTAAGTAAAATTAGCCCGACAATTCCTAATTGAAGAAAAGTATCAATAAAACCACTATGTGCGTGATTTATGCCCAGCCCTGCACGTATCCATATACCTTTTGCGGCTTCTAAAGACACAGATGAACTCCAAAAACCAGCATAACCATATCCAAACCAGGGTCTACGTAAACCAACTGCAATTGAGTTTTCCCACAAAGGCAGCCTCCCATTAAATTCTAAGTTTTTCCCCATCATATCTACAACGATTGTATTTAAATTTGTCAAAATTATTACAGCTATACTGAAATTAATAATTACAGCCGAAAGCAAAATTATTTCTCGAACTCCAAAATTTTGCTTGGCTATTCGATATAGCGGCATTATATAAATAGATAATAAAAGGAATCCTAAACCTGTCCTACTAGTACTCATCCATATGAGTATCAACGTTAACAACAACATACTTGTTTTCAGCCAGTAATACCTTCTACTAATACATATATCTATGAAAAAAACCATAGAACCTACGGTCATTGCTCTGGCTAAGTACTGCTTGTGTGCATATATACCTTGCCATACAAAGAGATGGTTCACCATATTAGTACCATATGATGGTATTGCCAAAGAAACGAATAAGCTTAAAACTGCTGCTATACCAATTACCCAAGATAACAAGCGCATTTGCTCTCTAGGAGAATAGCGTACAGCTAAATACGTACCGAGTAAAATTGCACGAATTAAAGCTTTCAACTGATCTGCTGTAACTGCTGGGTTCTCAGACCAAAAGATTGAAGAACAAGCAAAGAGGCATAAAATTAGCAAAGACCAATCTCTAGTTGCGAAATATGCCATCCGACCTAAAGACTGTCTGAAAATTAAGAGTATTATAATTGGGTAACTTACATACTTAATAAATTGATCTATGGCAGGAGGCAAATTAATATCACTTGTTAAAAGTAGTAAGATTACGCTAAGTGTTTCCAAACGCTTGATATTCTCAACTCTCAAATTTTATTCTCCAACTTACTGGATATAGTGAAGCATTCAATCCAAAAAATCATTGACTGTTATGCCAGTACTTTATTTTTCACTATAATTTCACGAAATAGAGATAAGTAGCGCTGTGCTTGAATTTGAAATGCAAAATCTTTTTCTGCTTTTTGACGAGCTAATTTTGATAGCTTTTCATATCGTTCTTCGTTCTCCAGAATCCAGGTAATACCACGAGCAAAATCTTCAATCCGATCGGGTTCAGCTAGATAACCATTTTTTTGATGTTCAATTACATCAGGTATACCTCCAATGTTAAAGCCAACGCAGGGTGTTCCACAAGCAATTGCTTCTACTAAAGTATTTGGTAAGTTGTCCTGAGTCGAAGGTGCAACAAATACATCAGCTGCTGAATAGAGCAAGGCTAGTGAAAAATCATCGTTGAGCAAGCCTAAATAATGAGATTTAAATCCAAAATCTGGTAGATTATCGGGTCGAGATGCTCCAAAAATTACGACTTCTAAGTTCTTTTCCTCGTTCGATGTACTTAACTTTTGTAATGCGGCTTGTAGAAGGTGAAATCCTTTTCGTTTATCACTAGTTGCTTGTAAAGCTCCGAATAAAATTAGCTTTTTGTCTTGAGGTAAATTTAATAAATCTCGTGCTGAATATTTAGGAATTGGTCGATATTTTTGAGTGTCAATGCCATTGTGTATCACTTCTATTCGTAGGTTTTGGAATAAAGAGCTACTAAGGGCACATTTAGCTAACCAGCGACTGGGTGAAACAATCGTCATGTCAAGGTTTTTCCATAAACTAGCTTTACGCTGCCAAACCCATCGGGATAAGTCCCAGCTTTTTTTACTGCCAAGCTGAGGACAGATGCCGCAGGATTTTGTATAGCGATCGCATTCCTGGGTATAATGGCATCCTCCAGTAAAAGGCCACATATCGTGGAGTGTCCATACTAAAGGTCGATTTAACTTCGCAATAGTTTCAATATTTAAATAACCACCATTAATCCAATGAAGATTAACAACATCTGGGTTAATTTGATTGACACGACTAAGTAAGCGATCCGGAAGCCAGGGCACTGAATAAGCAGGGCTACTATATGAATAAGATTTTAGAGGTAAGCGGTCTAGGGTCAGCCTCAAACCAGACATAGCACTGCCAATACCCGAACTTACTGATGTCCCCAATACTTTTGGATCGTCACTATACTTAGTTTGTACTAACATCTGACAATCTACATCAATCTCTTTGAAACCTTGATGTAGCCTATAACTGGCACGTGCAGCACCTCCCTGTATATCTGTAGCGCTAAGAATTAAAGCTTTCATTTTTTATTATCTACTACGAACATTTATTTGATTGAATAAATATTTAATTTCATGTTTTAGTAAATCCATTAAAGTCCCTTGATTAAACAAAGTGTCATCTGTAAAATTATCTGCTTTAACATAGGGGATAATAAATTTGGGATGTTTCAAAGGAAAGCCCATCGCTTCAGTTTGCATATTGGCATATTTGCTATTCGGATTCCAAGTATTAGTTGATTCCGAACCACAACCAATATTAGAAATTAGATTCGTACTAGAAGTAATACCTAAAAAATCATTTAGCCAACATGTCAATTGCCATTGATAATCCCATGTATTAATTAACTTATCATAGGTTAGTTGAAATAACTGAGTCCATTTATAAACACGTCGTTTATCAACCAATATCTTTTTTAGTTCATCATTATTTTTGATATCATGCCAATTTTTCATTTCAAAATCATAATTTTCCCAAGCTCGCCGCCAAGTTGCCCAACCCCAAATATGATTATAACGAGAAAAGTAATAACTATAGTCGCTATTATTTTTTCCAAACTGAACATTTTGTCCAGAAATAGAACCAATTCTACAGTCGTATCGATATTTTTCTAAAAGTTCTTCGCAAAACCGAAATAGGGTTGGATGCGGAAAGCAATCGTCTTCTAAAATAATTGCTTCTTCAACTTGCCCAAAAACCCAATTTAAGCCGCTAGAAACTCTTTCTCCACATCCTAAATTAACGTTAGAATAGTTTTTTATAACTTCACATTCCCAATCTACTTGTTGAATAATTGCACGAGTAGCTTCACATTTTTCAATTTCACCACTATATCCATGACGCGAACCATCAGCAATTACAAAAAGCTTGGGCGGTTTTGCTTGACGGATTGCTTCAAAGACTTTTGCTGTAGTATCTGGTCTATTGAAAATGATAAAAGCAACAGGAGTTTTCATGGAAGAAATTAAGGGATAAAAATTTCTTTGCAATTAATAAATATTTTTCAGAGATTGCGCCATGACGTTATATTTGTATTAACCAGTTCAATGTCGCTACTACGTCCAGCAAAATGTAAAAAGAAACTATTTAAAAATGCTGTATTAACGTAAACTTTTTTATTGTTTAAAATCTTTGTTTCTAACGAAATTTGTCGTAATTTTCGCTGAATACGATTTATAAATTGAGAGTTTGATTTTTCTAGTAAAAATGGATAATGCAAATGCATATAGTCATTCCAAATCACATTGAAACGAGAGTCAATCCAATGAACAGTGTCTGCCTCAAGTAATTCCCATGAAAGAGGACGCATTTCATAATTCCATTGTGGAAGCCCTTTATCCTCATATTCAAAATAGACTTTTTCTAAAATTTGACGATGATACTGAGGAGATAAAACCATTACTCCAGTTTGAACAACACCATTGAATTTTGCTTTAAGTCCATAGTTGCTGTAGAACTTATCTGGGGTAGAATCCTCGATAAAATGCAATCCAGCAAGTTTATAATATTCGTACTTTCTATTCACAGTGTGAGCATAGAAATCTTGGGTCGGTGATGTCCACTCATTAACAACTCCTACTTTATCAATAGGAATTTCTTTGGCAATACATGGCGCAATTGTTGGGTTAATCAAAATATCAGAATCAATCCATACAATCCTTTCATAATTTTTAGAAAAATCTTGACTGAGGATTAAACACTTTTGCCAAGCTGGCGAACGCTTTTGAGCGCGTTCAGAAGTATCGAGGGGAGCATCAATACAAACTAAATCGTAACCGTGCTTTTCTGCATATTTTTGCCAATTAACTTGGCATAGCCTCTTCCAACTCTTTAAGTATTGATCGCCAATTACTAATGTTACGATTGCTTTAGAATTTTTCACGCTAAAGTATACCTATTTACTATTATTGTAATTATGAAATAATATTGTTTTACCGAATCAGCTTCAGGAGCTTAATATATTTTTGATGAATTCATCTAATTATTTAGATACATTTTAATATCGTAACATTAGAATTGATTTAACTTGCATCTGAAATATTTTCATGGTCTTCGGGTGGGTAGCATTACTGAAGAAAGAAGCTAAAGCATAGGATATCACAGTGGCAATAGCTGCGCCAAATCCTTCATAGGTAGGAATTAAAAATAGATTTAAAAGTATATTACTAATGGCTCCAATTATAGTTCTATACATGGAAAGATGATTTAATCCCTCCGCAATAAACCAGGGAGATGTCGCAACGCCCATGAACACAAATAAAGAAGCCCAAATGTGAATTGCTAATATTTTACCTGCTTCTATATAGCCATTACCAAACAAAGTAGTAATTATTGTTTCTGAGAGAAATGTCATTGGTAGAGCTATGACCAAAGCCATCATTACGACTAGGCGAAGGAACTGTCCTATCCGTTGATAGTAAAGTTCTTCATTTATCTCTTTTGCTCTATAAATTGAAGGGCAAACTGAAGAAGCTATTGCCATTGGGATAAAGTACCAAACTTCGGAAATGCGTGTTGCAGCAGAATAAATACCTACCGCTTTATCACCAACCATTTGTCCCAGCATAATTAAGTCAATTTTCATATAAATTAGAATTGCTAAACTGGAAAAAATTAAAGGCCAGCTTTCTTTGAGTAGTCCTTTTGCTAGTTTGGAATTCCAGCGCCACGACTGTAGTGAATAACCATTAATTCGGTAGGCAATTACTAATCCTATAGCACCTAAAACAAACTCTGCTAATGTCGCCCAAGCAAATGTAACTAGAGATGCCTGGATTTTAATGAGAAAAATCTTTAACAGGGTAACTATTACAAAAGCTATATTTTTAGCAACTACAGTGTACTTTGATAGCACTTGCGCTCGAAACCAAAGGTCGATAGTGTCAAAAGCCTGAAAAATCCATGTTGTGGCAAAAATACTTACTAGTGAGATTACTAATATCTCATTTTGACGAAATAAGCTGATAGATCCAACTGCTAATACTAAAGTTCCTATAGCAGCAAACAACAAAAGCCAAAAAGTTGTTCCTAAAAGTTCATCTTTGTTAGAAGGATTGTTGGCTGTATAACGAATGACTACATTATCTAATCCCAAGTTAGCAATTGGGGCAAGTAAGCTAACAAAGGCATAGGCGTAGTTAAAAATCCCATACTGTTGTACTCCTAAATAACGCGCAACCCAGACTCCAACAAATAAGCCAGCGCCCATGCGAAGTATTCTGTCAGCAAATAGCCAACTTGTATTTACAAGAATTGCACGCACTTTGGAACTCAATTTTAACTTTGATAATTTCTGAATACTGAACTTGTTTAGCATAGAATTCAAACCTATTTAGTTTGAATCAAAATTAGATTACTGTTATTAGCTGTTTAAACTTGAAACTTCTTCCATCTTTTTTCCAAAGAGTATAACGCCATCTAACTGGTGTCATATCAAGATAATAGAAAAATAATTCATTAGCCGGGTGATATATTCCCTTTCTAAGAGTTACTATTTTTGCTCATGCTCGTTAATAAACTCGATTTGGTTAGCAAAGAACTCTTAGATACATCGTTTTCAGGTGATTCTTTTGAGTAATAAAAGTAACTATCTGGTTCGCGTCGCACGTTCACACCGTTAATCACCATACCTAAGACATTTTGACTAGATTGAATCAAAAACTCTTTAGCAGCTTTGGCACTGGCGTAGTCGATCGCTCCCGGACGTACTACTAATAAAGTGCCGTTACCAAGCTTGCTCAAAACAGCGGCATCAGCAGTTCCAGCTAGAGC
>JANNFJ010001187.1:0-4524 GCA_031379725.1 Calothrix sp. OTE_75_metabat_31 | reverse complement strand
TGGTTGCGGAGTCAACCACATCCGATGATTGTATTAGTAGTAGACCAGTTTGAGGAATTGTTTACCCTTGCAGAAGTTGTTGACCGAGAAAAATTTTTAGAACTTGTGTTCGGAGCGGTACAATATGCAAGCGATCGCTTTAAATTAATCATCACTTTACGAGCTGATTTTATCGCTCCTTGTTTGGAAGTACCTGCACTTGCTCAAGCTTTACAAGAATCGAGTGTATTGGTTTCACCTAAACTCAGTTTAGATGATTATCGTCAAGTTATTATTAAGCCTGCTTACCAAGTGGGGTTAAAGGTCGAACCGGAATTGGTTGAAGTTTTATTGCGGGAACTTGACAATTCGGTGGGTAATTTACCTTTGCTGGAGTTTGTTTTAGAACAACTTTGGCAGCATCGTGTTAATGGTGAGTTGACGCTACAAGCTTATCAGCAACAACTTGGTGGTATTCAAGGTGCTTTGGAACGTTCTTCGCAAGCTTTATATGAAAGTTTGGAACCAAGGTTGCAGGATTGTGCGAAGTGGATTTTTCTTGCTTTGACTCAGTTGGGGGAAGGTACGGAAGACACTCGACGACGTGTTTTCAAGTCGGAGTTAATTGTGAAAAAGTATCCGCAAGAGTTGGTGGATAGAACTTTACAAGCTTTAACTAGTGCAAAATTAGTAGTTGTTAATCTTGAGGAAGTAGAAATAGAAAAGGAAGCAAGTAGTAAAGGAATTGAACAAAACCACAAAGGACACGAAGGACACGAAGGTAAGAATTTATTAACTCCCACTTCCCCCCCTCTCCCCCTCTCCCTCTCTCCCCTACTCCCTCATCCGGTCACAGTGGAAGTTGCTCACGAAATTCTCATTCGTCACTGGTCTACGTTACGATGGTGGTTGGAGGAAAATCGAGAACGTTTGCGAAAGCAGCGGCAAATTGAACAAGCTACTCAAAATTGGTTGGAAGGTCACGAACAAGCTGATTTTCTTTTGCAAGGGGTGAGACTTGCGGAAGCTGAAGATATTTATATTAAATATACTGATGAACTTTCGACGGATGTACAAAGATATATTGAAGCTTGTTTAGCCCAACGTAAACGTCTACAATTTCAGGAGAAGAAACGTTTACGTCAAGCTCAACGTGCTGTGGTTGGGTTGAGTATTTTGGGTATTGCTGCTTGTAGCTTTGGTGGGTTAGCTTATTGGCAAGGACGGGAAGCTAGGTTTAGGGAAATTGAAGCGTTAAATTCTTCGTCGAAAGCAAATTTATTGTCGAATCAACAGCTAGAAGCGTTAATTGTTGCAGTCAAAGCTGGGAAACAGCTGCAAAATACCCTTGCTGTGCCTGCTGATATTCGTAAAAAAACTACCAACACGATTCAACAAGCGTTTAGCAACACCCAAGAATTGAATCGATTGGAGGGACATAGTGCGATCGCAAGTACTGTTAGTTTCAGTCTTGTTAGCGTAGCTTCCCCGAAGGGGATTGGTAGAATATTGGCTTCTGGTAGTGATGATAATACAGTAAAAGTCTGGCGCAGTGATGGTTCTTTACTATGGACTTTACTGGGACATACCGCTTCAGTTAAGGCTGTTAGGTTTAGTCCGGATGGTAAAATCTTGGCTTCTGCTAGTTTTGACCAAACGGTGAAATTGTGGAATCCTCAAAATGGCAAATTAATCACAACTTTAAGCGGACATCAATCTCAAATACTTAGTGTCGCTTTTAGCGCAGATGGTAAATTATTGGCTGCAAGTAGTGCCGATGGAAACGTTACTTTGTGGCAACTGGGCGATAATCACTTGCTAAAAACACTTAAAGCTCATGGCAACAACGTTACTACTGTTACTTTCACACCCGATAATCAAATAATAACTGCAAGCACCGACGGCAGAATTAAATTTTGGCAGGTGAGTGATGGTAAATTACTGCGAGATATTCCCGCCCATACATCGACAGTATATCGCGTAGCAGTGAGTCCTGATGGAAAAATCTTGGCTTCAGCAAGTGGCGATCGCACTGTAAAATTATGGCGTATGGCTGATGGTAGTCTGATAAAATCGATTAATGCCCATAGTGCCGAAGTTCGCAGTGTCAATTTCAGCCCAGACGGACAAACTTTAGCTTCAACAAGTACCGACAGTACCATAAAACTTTGGAGTAGTAACGATGGAGAATTGTTAGAAACTTTACAAGGTCACAGTATTGGGGTGTATGATGTCAGCTTCAGTCCCAATAGCCAAACTCTAGTTTCTGCAAGCGAAGATAAGACGATTCGGATTTGGCAGCGCAATAATAACCTGTGGAAAACACTGATTGGACACCAAGGAGAAGTATATACAATTGCCTTTAATTCCAAGGGGAATTTACTTGCTTCCGGTGGAAAAGATCGAAAAATTCGACTTTGGAATATTCCCGATGGCAGCATACATCAAACTTTTGCAGAATACAGCAATAAATATCAGCTTGGACATCGTGATAGCATCTTCGGTTTAGCTTTTAGTCCCGACGGTGAAACCTTAGCTTCCGCAGGAAAAGAAACTTGGGTGAAGCTGTGGCAAGTCCGCAATGGCGATATGATGAAGACATTATTGGAAAATGAACGTGAAGTTAATAATGTCAACTTTAGTCCCAATGGTGAAACTTTGGTCAGTGCTGGTGCTGATGGCAAAATCAGGTTATGGAACTTGAAAAATCGAACTTTAATTAAAGTTCTCGCAACCCAAAGTGAAGAAATTCTCGCTGTTAAATTTAATCTTGATGGTAAAATAATTGCCTCTGCTGGTCGAGATAATACTATCAAATTTTGGCAAGTTAGCACCGGAAAACTTCTTCATACCCTCAAAGGACATACTAACGCTGTCAATAGTATTGCATTTACTCCCAATGGTAAAATTATTGCTTCCGCAAGTTCAGATAAAACTATCAAACTCTGGCAAGTAGATGACGGTAAATTAATTAACACCTTGGAAGGACATACAGATGCGGTTTGGAACCTGAACTTTAACGCAGACGGAACTTTTATAGCAAGTGGCAGCAGCGATAAAACCGTAAAAATATGGAATATTCAAGGTAAAGAACTTAACACGCTACGCGGTCATAGCGACGCGATTCTCAATGTTAGCTTCACACCAGATACAAAGCTTCTTGCATCTGCAAGTTTCGATAGTACAATTAAACTTTGGCGATTAGATAGTACAAAGCTGCGAACATTAGACTTAGATAGTCTACTAGTCCGCAGTTGCGATCGCCTGCATAATTATCTACAAACTAACCCTAAAATTTCTGTACAGGATCGACGTTTATGTTCTCGTTAATTGTCGCAGGTTTGGATAATGTAGGTAAATTTTGGAGTTGGAATCCATCAATCTCACGCTTAGGTGGTTTTGGTGGTTTTCGTGGTTTGACTGTAGTACCTCCAGGACCCGGTGCGATTACCCCGTCAATTGGGTTAGCAAAACCTTGTTGAAGAATAGGAACTTGAGGTGAGATTAATGGCTTTACTATAGGTTGTACTACCTGAACTGGCGTATCGGCTAAAGCCGGAACTGTACTAGCTAAGATTGTAGGTAACGCAACTAAACTCAAGATTTGCTTGTTCATATATTTTATATCCCATAGGACTGTATATTGACTACACAACCGCACCCCGATATTCCGTTCTAATTAACTAATTGTCTGATTCCTCGATTTTATGCAGTGTTTAGGGATACTGTGATAAAAGTTTATATTTCAAAATTTCGATGAGCTACAAAAATAATTACAAGCCTTTAAATTTTCAGTAGGACAGGCAAGATGCCTATCCTACAATACAACTTAATATTTTATTTATAAATACTCTCTAAGTCAGATGTACGTTGTCTAGTCATGCGTTCAAGACATTGGTTCAAAAAACCGCTATATCCAGTACCACCTCTAGAACCGTATACTTCAAACGAACAGTTAGAATCTCGAAACTGAATCCATGTTTTTTGAGCTTCAATCAGTTCTTTGCGCTCATTACCAGTAACTTTGGCAACCATTTTTTTATATACTTGATTCAATCGGCGGTTTGCGGCTTGGTAAGACTTGTGCAAGCATATTTGATATTCAACGTTACTCATTTCATTGCTTTTACAGTCAATCTGCTGGGCTACTGACTGTCCTGTTTTTCCTGTAGTTGGGATAACCAAAACTGATGCAATAATCGCTGCTGAAAAAATAACTTGAATACTTAAAGCAAATATTGGTTGCATCATAATTATTCCTTGGTAAATGCCTTAGTTGTGCGGTAAAATTCTCATATAGATGCAATCGATGGATGGGAGCGATAAGGTTAAGCAAGACGGAAGCGATGTTCCTAAAAGGAATCGCTACGCGATATGCACGACTGAACCAATAGCGCGATCGCAATCCGATATCGGCACAGATAAAGTCTGATTGTGTCCAGTATAAAATCTATCTTTATATATAGTTAGTTACTTGTACAACACTCATAAAACGAATAAGAATTAGGGCGGGGAGGGCAAAAAGAGGTGGGGAAGAGGGCGGGG
>JANNFJ010001157.1:0-4462 GCA_031379725.1 Calothrix sp. OTE_75_metabat_31 | reverse complement strand
GCTAACGTTATTAAAATGTCAACGTCAATCTTTTTAAGTCAGTAAGTCACATTGCTCTGAATCTTATATCATAGTAAAGTTTCGTCTCTCTTAACCTTCTATTTGTTAAATCGTAAAAGTCAAAATTTTCAGACAGTGGGCCATTGATTGCTGTACTTAAATCTGGAACTCTACTTTGGAACAAGTCCCATTTTTCATTTAAATTTGTACCTGTTGAATTTGGTGGATTTTGAAAAATTAGACATATTTCGTGACATGTATATATTGCTAAAATTTCTTTTATAAATTTTGCCAGCCTTGAAGCATCAATTGTACTACTAGCAAAAAGGTACGAAAAATTTAATATAATTAGAGTATTGGAAGAAATATAACTGTCTATAGAATCATATAGCCTTTTTTTAAAATTATGTGGGTCGTTAGCATAAGGATTGAAGAAGTCAAATACCGTACTCTTATGGAAGAGATTAGGATACTGGCTAAACTCTTTTGCTTTTAGTAGCATTGATTCTGCCTCATCAATCCCAATATAATTAAACTTTAGCTTTTGACCATTACTTTTTTGCGATTCTGTATAATACATAGCTAAAGCTATACCTGAGCTAAGTGGTCCGCACCCGAAATCTACGAATAATACTTGTTGGTTAGGATTAAAAAGGTACTTATCGAAAATATCTGCATGTTTTTCAAAGATGTATAGTTGACTCACAGTATGTTGCTGCATATTGCCGTCATAACAATATACCAACACTCTTTCTTCTGGCGTAAGACATTTAAATGATTCATCAAATTTTGCTTGTCCTCCTTCCACAATTTCTCTAATAGTTTTAAAATCTTTATTCTTATAGGATGCAAGAACCTCCCTTTGCCAAAATGCTGTTACTGAATGTTTCTCAAAAGGCAAGGTGAGTAAATTATTAAAAGTATCCAATACGTAATCTGATTGTTTATACTCAATTTTGTTTTGTGTGCTTATTATCATCTTCTCACGAAAGTTAGACTGCAACTACTTTTATACCAAGTAATGGAAGTAAAAGCCTGTTGTGTTAGCTACCTCCGCAGGAAAAATATACTTAGCCGCTAGGGGCAACGGAATAAAAAAGGTTTAAAGTTATAATGATTGCTGTATAGCCTTTTTGGCTGTAAAAGTGCCAAAATATCGCATTACGTCGAATACTGTTAGAAAATAGCTTAATGGATGGCTATAAATTCAGCGCTCATAACCCAGGTTCAGTATTGACTGTGAATCAACTATTAACCTAATGTAGAGACGCGAAATTTCGCGTCTCTACACGAATATAATGCCGACTTATTATAATCCTTAATAGATTTTAAACAAGCAATAAAAAAGAGGTTACAATTAACCTCTTCACAATCTATATAAATTTATCGTTCAAAGTAAAAATATTTAACTTATGCCAGACCAGTATTCATACCTTGCTTGCCTGTAGCAAGTTCAACTTTAACGATTTTGCCACCCATTTTTTGAATGCGTTGCTGCTCTTTAAACCAATTTTCGTAAGGAACTAGTTTAGTGAAGAAAGTATTTTGCAATTCGCGCTGAGTACGAATCCGAGTTTGGCTAGGTACGCAAGCAGTAATTTTAAACATTCGCATGGTGCAATATCTCCTGTAATGAGGCGAATAACTTTTTTATTTCAAAAATTGCAGCGATGAATTTTTGCTTATTCACTAATCGTGAATGTTTATTTATTCATTCCAAGACTGGAAATCAATTATCAATACCAGACACTTACTACTCATTAAACAAGAAATTCCTTTCAATAAGCAATAAACGTCTCGACACTCACAACTGATTTCCAGCCCTTTAATAAACTTGCACCTAAATCATTAAGCGCAAACTCACTCTTAGCTTAAGCCAGAGCAGATGTAGTCGAAGTAAACGCCCATTTCTTTACCAGCGTCGGGACCAACCAAGCTAGCAGTTACTTCTTTCATCGATTGGATAGCTTGTACGGTTGCACCAACTGGTACTCCCAAGGAGTTGTAGGTTTCTTTCAAACCGTTGAGTACGCGCTCATCCAAGATAGAAGGGTCGCCAGCTAACATCGCGTAGGTCGAGTAGCGGAGGTAGTAGTCTAAGTCGCGGATACAAGCTGCATAACGACGGGTTGTGTACATGTTACCACCGGGACGGGTGATATCTGAGTACAACAACGACTTAGCAACAGCTTCTTTAACAATCGCAGCTGCGTTAGCGCTGATTGTGGTAGCTGCACGAACGCGAAGTTCGCCAGTTGCAAAGTAGCCTTTGAGCTTATCCATTGCAGAATTATCAAGGTACTTACCTTGAACATCTGATGAGTTAATAACGGCGGTAATTGCGTCTTGCATGTTGTTATTTCCTTATTGACAACCGTTTTACAACAAATAGGCGTTAATTATAGGTGAAGAGGCTTCAACCTATGACATAGCACCGATTACGTAATCAAAGTAAGCACCAGCTTCAGAAGCATCATCACCTGACATCATGCCAGTTGCGATATTCTTCATAGCGCCAATACCAGATGCAACTGCGTCGATGGGGGTTCCCAAGGAGCGGTACATTTCACGAACGCCAACGATACCGATTTCTTCGATCGGGGAAACATCACCAGATACGATTCCGTAGGTGATGAGGCGCAAGTAGTAGTCCATGTCGCGCAAGCAGGTTGCGGTCATTTCTTGCCCGTATGCGTTTCCACCAGGAGAAACAACGTCAGGCCGTCTTTGGAACAATTGGTCGCCAGCTTGCTTAACGATGCGCTCGCGGTTTTCGGTCAATACTTGAGCGACACGCAGGCGCTTTTCACCTGTGGTAACGAATCCTTTGATTCGGTCTAATTCACCAGGGCTAAGGTAGCGTGCTTCTGCATCTGCATTGACGATGGACTTGGTAACGATACTCATGTTTTGGATTCCTCCAGTGCTGAATAAAACCAGGTTTTGATAATCTGGCGCGATTCCAAAGGGTTTTCTAAGTTTTATCTTGATGAATTAGATTTTACATCTTGACATTTGCTCAATCTAATGAATCAATAATCTGCTTGAGTAAATTTCTGTACTCAACCTTCAAAACTTTACTACCCCTTGTAGAGATATTTTCGGGCATTTTGTTGAGCATTTATTACTGCTCTTAACACTTTGTAATATATATTTTCAGTTTTACTATACAAAGGGGTGTTTTGAGTAATGCTGAAAATCGCTACAAGTGTTTGGCTGCCGGCTTTTAGTGGCTATCAGGTAGCTTTTTATCCTCTCGTTACCAGGCTCTGCCTGGTAACGCACAAGCGGGAGGCTCTGCCTCCAGTCATAAGACAGGAGGCAGAGCCTCCTAGCATTCATTCCCAGGCTCTGCCTGGGAACGAGATGGTACGAGGGGTACAGGACAGGCATTGTTTCCTATCCTACGGCGATTAATCGGGATTAATCAGCTTTAACGCTACCGAGGTAGTTATCTGTGGGTACAGAAGGAATGCGCTGGTAAGGCACTACGTTCTCACCGAAGAATTGTGCGTATTCGTCGCTGCTGGTTAATGCATCGACTGCGGCAGATAAACCGCGATCGCATAACAACCAGCAATATTCCTGAATTTCGGCTTGAGTTGCACTCTTACGTCCTAACAGGTGACGCAACAGTAACTCAACTACCTTTGTTTGGGGGTAGGAAATACAGTAACGCTGCTGATAGATGTCAGAAGTTGCTAAAGCACGCACAAATCCACGTACCGAAATTTCGCCACTTTCGAGCTTGGCTTCTAATTCCAGACGACGGAATTCTTGGGGAATTTCACCGCTACGAACATCCATCACTTGCGCGTATATTGCATTGATGGTTGCTGCTAACTCAGTTTTGTTTCCGTTAGCTGTGAACCGATAAATACGGGCACTGGGACGTTGTACCGCTACTCGGTCTGCGGGTGTAATCGTCCGACCTAAGCCACTGTAAGCGGGTTCTCGATTTTGCGAGGCAATATCTGCGATCGCTTTCCCGGTCATGGGCATTGTGGACATGTCCATTCGTGGTTGAATCGTGTCAAAGCTAGGAACAACAATATCCTCGTTCTGCTTTGTCAACTGATTGTAAAGTCGTTCAGTATTGGGGAAATTAGCCGCAGGTAATGTTGGGAAGCGACGGTAAGGAACTGTATCTTCACCAAACATATTTTGGTACTCAACGGTATTCAACATTTCGCTAATAAATGCCTTAATACCCTTAGTTGCCAAAATCAAGTTGTACTTACGGATTTCCCCTTGGTCTTGGGGCGCACGTCCGAGGAAGTGTTTTGTACCTAGTTCGATTACCTTGGTGTTGGGATATGGCGTATAGAACTCTTTCAAGTATAAACTCGAACTTCCTAAGCCTTCGATGAATTCCTTCATGGAAATTTCACCATTACCCAAACGGCTTTCCAGCACCTTAAATTCACGCGAGGAAGCAACATATGGAGCAATATCGCGCTCG
>JANNFJ010001143.1:0-9700 GCA_031379725.1 Calothrix sp. OTE_75_metabat_31 | reverse complement strand
CATATCCTCAACCATACTTTATGAACCTATTGTTTATATTAATTATAATTACTCACCTTCCCAGAAAATTCGGCTGGGGCTGCGAGCACTGAATATATCTTAGAAGTTGCTTTAAAGATGTTAAAAAAGAGGTTTTAGAAGCTTTAGTTAAATATAAGTTTCGACATATTACTTGTTCTATAGATGGTGCTAGTCAAGCTACTTATAGCATTTATCGTCAAGGTGGAAACTTTGAACGGGTAATTGAAAATATTAAAATTATTAATCATTACAAACGTTTGCACAAATCGAAGTTTCCATTATTAACTTGGCAATTTGTTGCTTTTGGTCATAACGAGTATGAAATAGAGAAAGCAAAACAACTAGCTAAAAGTCTGAATATGAAGTTTTATGTAAAACTATCTTGGGATGAAAAAATATCACCTATAAAGAATAAACAATTGCTAGAAAAAGTAAGTAAATTAGGTATTGGTAGTCGTGGTGATTATTTAAAAAAATCCGGTAGAGATTATTTACTAAATAAAAAATGTAGTCAATTATGGCAAAATCCACAGATAAATTGGGATGGCAAGATTTTAGGATGTTGTTTTAATTATTGGGATGATTTTGGCAATATTTTTGAATCTAATTTAACTCAAGGATTGAATAATGAAAAGATGAACTACGCTAGACAAATGCTTTTAGGTAAATTAGAAGATAAAAAAGAAATTCCATGTACTAGATGCGGGCATTATCAACAAATGAAAAAGCATGGGAATTACTTAACAATAAAGGATATTAATTCCGCTTTATCAATAGGTGAGAAGTGGCCATACATTTTTGGAAGGTTAGGAGTATGGATAACAAATAAATTCAGTCGTTTTTATCCAAGTATATAAACATACTTATTAAATTAGTATATTTACAGTGCCAAACATATAAATAATTATTCACTTTTAATTAACTGGAGCAAAACAAAAATGACACAAACTGAAATGATGAACAAAAAGCCTTTAATTTCTGTTGTTGTAGAAGGATATACTCAATCTATTGCTCTCAACTCAGTAGAAGCAACAATGACAGCTTTGAAAAACCAAGATTTTCCTTTGAAAGAAGTAGTAGTTATACTAGTTGGTAGTAGCACTCAATGTAATAAATGGGAAAAAATATATTCTCAGGATGTGTCATTTTTTGCAGTTAAAACTTTGACAGCTAATACCTCTCACTATTTTGAATTAAAAAATAAAGGTGCTGAAGTTGCATTAGGTGAAATCATTGCGTTTATAGATTCGGATTGTTTTCCAACAAAAAACTGGTTAGATTCAATTGTGAATGGGATTAGCCAAGGAGCGGATGTTGTTGCTGGTTTAACTCTTTTTCAAGGAGAAAGTGGTTGGAATTATAAACATCCACTTATGCAGATAGCAGCATCAATTACTTGGGGTTTTATTGCTGGTAATGTGATTGACGCAGAAACAGTAGAAGCGAAAGACTTTTTATGTAACAATTTAGGATTTCGCACAGAAATTTTTAAACGACATCAATTTAGAACAGATTTGGGACGAACCTGCGCTGGGACACTTTTATATAAAAATTTAATTAAATCTAAAGTAAAAGTGATTATACAACCAAAACAGCAAGTAGTACATCCTTTTTCCCCTATTCGGTGGGTTTTAGGACAGCATATGAGATTTGGCTATGAGGTATTTATGCTCAAACGATTAGATGAAAATTCTACTCATCATTGGGTAACTAAAATAGCAATCATAGAACCACTCTTAACAATGGCATGGCATATATTACTTGATATACCTCAGTGGTTTAAATACAGTAGATTGTTAAAAGTTAGTTGGGGATATCGTTTTTTACTGTTGCCAATTCTTATTATGATGTCAATAGCTGCTCGTGGTGCCGAAATGTTTGGAATGTATTGGACACTAATAAAGCCTCAAGAAATGAAGACTTTTGCAGAATCACGTTAATTTAATCTCTAATGGCTGATGCTTTATCTCCACAACCAAAATACAGCACCTTCAAAGGTACACTATACAGCTTTCTTGGTGAAGCACTGCTTCTACCTACAGGCTTGGTAACTGCTATTTTTCTTAGCCGTTCGCTGCAACCAGAAGGTTACGGCTTATTCACCTTAGCGGTAACGGTAGTAACATGGCTACAATGGTGTACAACTTCGATGTTTGCACGGACGACTATCAAGTTTGTCAGCGAAGCAGTTGATTGGCGACCTGTTGGCACAACTGTACTACAGCAGCACTTGCTAGTGAGCAGTATCGTCACCCTGACGTTATGTCTTTTTGCGGTTCCCATTGCTCAGTTAATGCACGAACCAACATTGACTGCGTATCTACTGTTGTTTTCTTTAGAAATTCCTCTGTTTGCTCTTGCTAAGGCACATCGTTATATATTAACTGGCTTAGGTCGTTTTTCAGAGCAAGCGATCGCAGGTAGTAGCCGTTGGATAGCCAAACTCATATTCATAGTTTTACTAGTTAAACTGGGTTTTTCTGTATCCGGAGCAATATTAGGGAGTGTAGCATCAACAAGCGTTGAATTAGCTTTCAGTCGCTTTTATATCCGTCCGCAACTGTGGCATCGTTCGTCTTTCCCTATCAAGCAGCTGTGGAATTATGCCATTCCTCTAACTCTCTACGCTCTGACGATGCGCTTTTTCGAGAAGTTAGATGTGTTTATGCTGAAAGCATTGGGTGGTAGCGTACAACAAGTAGGTATCTACGGTGCGGCACAGAATCTGACAATTATTCCGGGACTGTTTGCTTTGTCTTTTACTCCCGTATTGCTCTCAAATATCAATCGGATGTTGTGTGAGGAAAATATCAATGAAGCCAAAAAGTTGAGTCAGCAAGGAATGCGTTTGGTACTGTTCATGCTGCCTGTTGCCGGAATGACAGCAGGTGCTGCACCGGACATTGTTAAGTTAACCTTTGGTTCGCAATATTTACCTACGGCATCAATCCTGGCAGTGTTGATTTTTGGCGCGATCGCACAGGCCATGATTTCAGTCAACATATCTATTCTCATTGCTGCTGGTAAACCCAACTGGACTTTTGCTATCAGCGCACCTCTGCTAACTCTGGCTTTTATTAGTCATTGGTTTTTGATTCCACCTATGGGAGCTATTGGCGCAGCTATTGTTACAACCTTGGTTGCTAGCCTGGGTGCTTGTGCTACGGTATTGGCAGTCTACCGCGTTTGGAAGATTTTGCCCCCGCACCAAACAATCAAGCGAACCATCGTTGTTTGCGGATTAACTTATGCCTTGTCTGCTTTCTTGCCCAGTCCTAGTTTTTGGCTGCTGATGAAATTGGCAGCAATTACCTTTGTCATTCCCCTAACATTTTTAATGCTGGGTGAATTTACTAACAGTGAAATTAATAGCTTAATCTCTTTGATTCGCGCCACCAACTATAAACACAAGCATTAAAAACCCTAGTTCTCAATATGGAACTACAAAACCTTTTCTTCTCAATTATTATTCCCACTTACAACCGTCCAGAACACCTTACCCAATGCCTAGAATCGCTTACCTATCTTGACTACCCTTGTGATTGTTTCGAGGTAATAGTGGTTGATGATGGTAGCAAAATCCCTCTAGACCTCGTGGTTGCTCCCTTTCGTCACCAGCTTAACCTAACGTTGCTTAGACAACTCAATACCGGGCCTGCGACTGCACGTAATGCAGGAGCTACTTTAGCACGGGGTAAATACTTAGTCTTTACCGATGATGATTGCAAGCCTACAACTAGCTGGTTAAAAAATGTATCAGTTCGTTTTGCCACCTTATCAAATGTAATAATTGGCGGTTACACTGTGAACGCCCTTACTAGTAACGTATATTCTAGCGCTACTCACGCACTGATGGATTATCTGTATCAATTATTTAATATCGACTCTCAGCAACCTAACTTCTTCGCTTCTAACAATTTTGCCTTAAGAGCAGACAGCTTTAGCTCCATTGGTGGTTTTGATACTACCTTTCCTCTTGCCGCAGGGGAAGACAGAGAGTTTTGCGATCGCTGGTTGCATCACGGATACAAGATGGTTTATGCACCAGAAGTTCGCGTTCATCATACTCATGAATTAAATTTACAAAGATTTTGGCAGCAACATTTTAACTACGGACGCGGTGCATTTCGCTTTCGTCAAGTGCGTGCTAGGCGTAATTTAGAGCATGTTAAAGTTGAACATCTATCATTTTATTGGAATCTAATAATCTACTCGCTATCTAAAACATTAAATTTACAAGCTTTTTTGGTTTCTGGACTGTTATTAATCTCCCAAGTCGCTAATGTTTTAGGCTTTTTCTGGGAACTAAAAACATCGAGTCAAAAATCATGATGACAAAAATCTATTCTAACTATCGTTTTTTTCTTACCCATATTTACCATAATCACACTGTTTTTACATATTTACTCGCAATAATATTTTTCATCTTAAGCTTTGTTGGTGTTATCAACCATGAAATTTGGGGTGATGAAGCGCAAGCATGGCTAATTGCGAGAGATAGCGTTTCACTTCCCGATCTATATAAAAATTTACGTTATGAAGGACACCCTGGGCTGTGGCACATATGTCTGTTTATAATCAGTCGTTTCACTCATAACTTATTCGCAATGCAAATTTTTCATGTGCTGATTACAACATTGGCAATATATATATTTGTTGCTTTCTCTCCATTTACTAAACTACAAAAACTATTGTTTACTTTCGGATACTTTCCATTTTATGAATATAATTTAGTTAGCCGCAATTATAGTTTGGGTCTACTGTTTATCTTTCTATTCTGCTTATACTTCACGGCACTACAGAAAAACTATTTTAGATTAACAATACTCATTGCTTTACTCGCTAATACAAATCCTTATCCTTTTTTAATATCTTGTTCGTTGTTTGTGACTTTACTCTTAGATATTATTAATACTCATAAAGGCAATTTTTGGAAATACATATGTATAAATAAATTATATATTTACTTTGCTATATCAATTATTGGCATATTACTTGCAATCAAACAAATGATTCCACCTGAAAATGCAGTTTATAAAGGAGATGATATTTGGAAAAAGCCAGATATAATTTTACATATTAAACATTTTGCCTTAACGCTACGTTTGATATGGAAAAGTTATATACCTGTTCCTGACTTATTTACATACCAATCTTGGAATACAAATATTATTGAAATATCTGATTTCACAAAAGTATTTGGCACTTTAGGTTCAATTTTGCTATTTTTGTTTTCAATAGCACTATTCATTCATAAGCCAATAGTTGTATGGTTGTATTTGTCAGTTAGTTTAGAAATTTTGTTTTTAACCTATTTTAAATATTTAGGTGGAATCAGGCACTATGGACACATATTTATAATTTTTATCGCTTGCTTATGGATTGGTAGATATTATCCAGATAAATTTTTATTAAATCATTCTTTGGTGCCAATATTATATCGCTTCAGAAAAAAATGCTTGAATAGTTTTTTGATGGTTATCTTATGCACTCAGGTAGCAGTTGGACTATATGCATTTAGTAACGATTTATTTTATCCGTTTTCAGCTAGTAAAAACACCGCAAATTATCTAGCTGTTAATAATTTACTGCAAGATAAATTCATCATTGGTAAAAGTGATTATATAGTTTCCCCTATTGCAGCATATTTAAACACGAAGATTTATTATCCAGAAAGTCAAAGCACAGAAAGTTTTATTAAATGGAATAATCGCAGTAATATAGATACATCAACTTTAATTAGTGAAATTAATCAAGTTCTAAAGCAAAAACAAAAAGATGCTATTTTAATACTGACTTCAGAACTTAATATTGAAACATCGTTACTGAAAGTAACCAAACTACCAAGCTTTCATCAGTCTATTGTGGAACGAGAAATTTATAATTTATATCTTGTCAAAAAACAAAATTTGTGAATCACAAAAAAACATTTTTGTCAATCAGCGAGTGACTTTTTACCGATAGTCTGTAAAAGTGTTGACACAAAACTCTTTTTCTATGTTAACTTGGACAAGTTTAAGTATTAACCCCACTAAGATAAGACTGAAAAAAGAGAAATACCTAAAATTACACCTTAACCAATATGACAGATTTAATCCGTAACCGTTTAGAAGCTGATACTGTAGAGCGAATTCTCCCAGAAGATGAACCGCAAGGAATTGTGTCCATTCATCTTAAGCGCTACGAATTTGCCGCAAACTACTGCGAAGGAAAGAAAGTATTAGACGCTGCAACGGGGGTTGGGTACGGTGCCGACTATTTAGCTGCATTCGCTGATACTGTTATAGGAATTGATATTGACCCAGCGGCTATTAACTATGGTAAAAGTAAATATAACAGTAGCAACCTCAAACTTCAGATTGCAGATGTTACACAAACTACATATGCGGATTCCGAATTTGATGTAATTTGCTCGTTTGAAACCATCGAACATTTACCCAATATTCCCGCGTACTTGCAAGAAGTAGTACGTTTGCTCAAGCCTACAGGAGTTTACATTGTTTCCACTCCTCAAGTAGCGAAAACAAATAATATTCCTGATAATCCTTATCATTATATAGAATTTTGTCGTTCTGATTTTGAAGCATTGCTAAAACAGTATTTTGGAGATATCGAAATATACGGGCAACGTCGGCACCAGTCAGAACTTCACTACTGGCTAATAAAAACGGCTGACTTTCTTAGTATAAGAGGCTACTTAGCTAAACTAAGTAAACTTAGAAAATCTGCCAATAAAGTATTACATACAACAACCTTCGAGGAAATGTCACTTGATGATATTTTAATTAGCAAAGACAAAATCGTGCGTGCGTCTGAAATGATAGCTGTATGTAGAAACCCTATACAGTAATTACAGCCTATGCTCGGTAGAAAAGTAATTTTTTTTGAATTGAATGAAGTACCCTTTCGGATAATTGACTACTACTGTCAAAAATATCCTCATTCATGTTTGGCTCAAAAGTTATTTCAATGTCACCAGTATACAACCTATGCAGCAGACATTCTTAGTCCTTGGGTAACTTGGGCATCAGTTCATCGTGGAGTTAGCGCAACTCAACATCAAATTCACCATTTCGGTCAAAACTTAACTGTTATTAATCAAGCTTATCCGCCAATTTGGCAAATATTAGCTACTCAGGGTATTGTTACAGGGGTATTTGGTTCTCTTCATACTTACCCCCTACCCAATAATTTAGAGGGATATGCATTTTATATTCCAGATAGCTTTGCCTCTAGTAGCGAATGCTTTCCAGAAACTTTGTCAGTTTTTCAAGAATTTAATCTAGCAATGGCGAGACACTCCGCACGCAATGTTTCTAGTAAAGTTCCCACGAATATTAACTTGCTAACTCATCTCATGAGTATAGGTTTGAGATTACCAACACTCTTAGACATCATACAGCAATTATTACAAGAAAAGTTTAAACAGGAGCGAAAAACTCGCAGACGAACTTATCAAACAGTGCTTGCCTTTGATTTATTTCTGAATCAACTTAAAATTACGAAACCTGATTTTACGACATTCTTTACAAATCATGTAGCTTCCTCCATGCATCGTTATTGGGCAGCAGCTTTTCCTGAAGACTACAAAAACTTTGGTTATAGTAATGATTGGGTTATTAAATACGATAACGAAATTGATTTTGCAATGAGCAAGTTTGATCGCTTCTTTGCTGAGTTAGTTAAATTTGTTGATAATCATCCTGAATATACTTTGTGGATAGCTTCGAGTATGGGTCAAGATGCGACAACTGCTTGGTCCGTAAAAACTCAATTATATTTAACTAATATAGATAAATTTATGTTAGCTTTAGGAATTCCCGATGATGCTTGGTCTCAACACCCGGTAATGTTTCCGGAAGTTGGAATTACTGTAAAAGAGGAATGGGTTGAAAAATTTAGGCACCAGCTAAGTTATTTAAAAATCGAAGAAGAACCAGTACATTTTGCAGAAAAAGAGCATGGGTTATTTGCTTTATTTTTTGGTCAAGTGAATTTACCTCAAAAGAAAATATATTATGCAGCACTTGAAAATAAATTAATATCCTTGGAATCTCTTGGTTTTGAAAATATTTATATTGAAGATGAAACGAATACAAATGCATATCATATACCAGAAGGCAGCTTATTCATTTATGACCCTCAAGACTTGACGCTCAAAGAAAGCAGAAATAAAATATCTAATTTAGAGATAGCACCGATGTTGCTGAATAATTTTTCTATTCTAGTTCCCATATATATGAATGCATTTGAAAAATCACGATGACTAAAACCTACCAATTTCAAGTTAATCAAACTTCAACCCAACACCATGAGAATAAGTGGTTAAACTGGCTACCAGTATTTGCTTGGCTGCCTTTTGTGCTGGCAATTAATAGCATGGTCATCCCTCCAATGATTAAAGCAGGTTATTGGGGAAGATGGGTAGGATTGGTTGTTTTAGTAGTTTACGGTTTCAACAAATTATTTTTTCCTGGTAAATGGCGGTTCAATAAAATTGATCGCTTTGCTTGGATTATATTATTAATAATAACTCTTAGTACAGTTTATGCAGATACCGACGGCGCCCTTTACGCGACAGAGTTATATGACACAGGTGTTTTTAAAGCATTTTCAATATTACTAACATATTTAGGTTTAACTTGGGGTGTGCAAAGCTTGCTCAACAGCTTTGATAATGCCGTGGCTATTATTAAAAATATAGTCATCACTGCTACTATTATTTATACAGTTGGACTTCTAGGAAACTCCAGTCGAATTATTCCTGAATCTCTCGGCGCCTATTCCGGTATATTCTTTAACCCAAATACAACGGGTTCGCTTGGCGTTGTAGTACTACCTTTGTCAATTTGGTTTTCATCTCAACAGAAAAAGTGGGGAATATTTAGATTTATTCTTATATGCGTTGTTCTTATTCCGATTATTTTGAGCGAGCAAAGAGGTGCTTTATTGGCTATGGGTATGTTAATAATTTACAACCTTATATGCAGGTCGAGATATATAGGTTGGGAGATGATAAGTGTTTACGCTATCTCCGCAATAGTTATTAGTATACTGTTGATACTCAGTATCGATTTTTTGCAATCGCCTCAGTTTGCAAAACTATATGAAGGTGTTACTACCTCCAGTGGTGCAGGTATTAGCAGTTTTCGGTTTAATTTACTATGGCCACTGTTCCTAAAGGAAATTTTCTCTAACCCGGTTACTGCATTGTTTGGTCACGGTTGGGGAAGCGAAGAAGCTTTCTTAAAATTCCAAGCAATACAAAATAATTTCTTTGAACGTAATTCACTTGGTAGCGCGCATAGTGCTTATGTTGGTTTGACTTACCAAATAGGTTTAATTGGCAGCTTACTAACATTTATACCTTTGTGGTCGGTTGTAGTTAGTTACATTCAGAAAAGTTCGCAAGCTACAAGCAAACAAGAATTTGAATTTCGACTCGCACTCAATAGCGCACTTTTAGCCGAGTTATGTGTTTGTTTCTCTGAAACGGGTTTTTACAACATCGGCGCCGCTCATGCTTTTCTTGGTTGGCTTGTCGCTTACATGGCAGTGAAAGTTGGTGATTTGCTTCCAGAACAGGCAAGGTAGGAAAGCTTTTTTTAGTAAGCACAAATAAATAAAGGTTCGTAGTTGCGGTTTAGAGCGGTAAATATGATCGGGTAATCGCAACAAA